>NZ_JCANOT010000033.1:0-124933 GCF_059552495.1 Methyloversatilis sp. S146-33 | reverse complement strand
GATTCGTATGAGCACTTCAATTTAGTTGTCATGCGATTAACCACCGCCCCAGGAATCCCTGAAACGACAGCCGCTCGCCGTTACAACCACGCCGTGCCCACACCTATCGGCTGTTTGTTTTGTTAAAGAACGTTCGCTGCTTTGTTACTTTTTTGCTGCCTCTTTCGCTGCAGCACAGAAGTGAAACTATAGCACGTTTTCAGATCTGCGCAAACATTTTTGAAACCTTTTCTCGCTCACCGTTTTGTTGAATCGGTGGTTGCGGGGACAGGATTTGAACCTGTGACCTTCGGGTTATGAGCCCGACGAGCTGCCAGACTGCTCCACCCCGCGTTCGAGAGAAAAAGATTATGAAGGTTTTCCAACAACAGGTCAACACCCGTTGGGACTTTCTTTGCAGCACGGTTACTGAAGCCGAAATCTTGAGACATCGGCGTGTGGCAGCATGAGGTGCTCGAACAAGCAGTGAAGGCTGGGTTGGACATACATGCATATATATAGGGCGGTGCACAAGGGCATCAAGTCGTCGGCGCGCCGACGGCGACTCGAAGGCGCACTGATAGGTACGACGGCGCTGCTCACCTTCCTGGTGAGTTCTCGCACCGAGCTTTACGAAAGGCTCCATGCTGAGCTCACTCGTTACGAGGGCTTCCAGGCGGACGAGCTTGTGTTCGTTCTGCTCAGCGTGCTGGCGGGACTGGCCGTTTTCTCCTTCCTTCGCTGGCGCGAGGCTCGCAGCGAACTCACGTCGCGCGTGGCGGCCGAGCACGCACTGCAGCGGCTTGCCGCACGGAACAGAGAACTGGCGCAGACATTGATCGGCCTGCAGGAAGCCGAGCGCCGACGTATTGCGCACGAACTTCATGATCACTTCGGGCAGAGCTGCAACGCAATCAGGATCGATGCGGTATTCCTGCGTACGACACTTCTGGGGGCATCGTCGGAACAGGCGGCGGCCGCGCGCATCGCAGAGACTGCGGACGAGTTGTACCAGACCGTCCGCGGACTTCTGTACGAACTGCGCCCGGCGGCGCTCGACAGTCTTGGCTTGGTGGGTGCCTTGCAATCACTGTGCGAGTCCTGGGAGGAGCGCTCTGAAGTAAGCTGCGCGCTTCTTCCGTCCGGCGAACTGGGCGAACTCGGTGAGCAGATCAGTATTGCGCTGTATCGCATCGTGCAGGAATCGCTGTCGAACGTCATGAAGCACGCGCACGCCGGTCACGTTCGAATCATGCTGCACGGCAAACCGGAATCAGGTCGGGTCGATCTGACCATCGAAGACGACGGTATCGGTCATGACGTTGCACGCGTTCGTGCGGGACTGGGCTGGCTCGGCATGAAGGAACGGGCCTCCATGTTGGGCGGCAGCCTTTCGATCGGGCAAAGCCGTCTCGGGGGCGTGCTCGTCACATGCTCGGTTCCATGTCGACCGCCGGCTGAACAAGATGAGGAGGACACTCAATGATCGACGTACTGCTGGTAGACGATCATCCGGTCGTGCGCTCGGGTTACGCAAGACTGCTTGAAGCGGGCGGAGACATCCGCGTGGCTGCCGAAGCGCCGGATGCAGAGGCGGGCTACACCGCTTACGTGCAATGCACGCCGAAGGTTACGGTGACCGATCTTTCGCTCCCCGGATCGAGCGGCATAGAGCTGATACGGCGCATTCGTGCTCGCGATACGAGCGCGCGCGTACTGGTGTTCAGCGTCCATGACGAGGCCGTGGTGGTTGATAAGGCGATCCAGAGCGGCGCCTGCGGATTCATAAGCAAGCGCAGCGCCCCCGAAGTATTGCTTGAGGCGGTCCGGGCGGTTGCGAGGGGTGAGCGCTACTTCAGTGAGGACGTACGACGGGTTGTCGAACACCGCTCACCCGATGCCGAGCGCGAGATCATCAACGCGCTCTCGGCACGCGAGTTCGAGGTCTTCCGTCTGCTCGCACGCGGTATGTCGCCCGCAGAATGTGCGCAGATGCTGAACCTGAGCCAGAAGACGGTCGCAAACTATCAGGCGCTCATCAAGGAAAAGCTGAACGTCAACACGTCAGCTGCGCTAGTGCACCTCGCGCTTCGTCTGGGTGTGGTGTCCGGCACCGGGCCGACGCAATTGCTCGGCCCAACGGACGCCAATCATTGACGCTGCAGGCGCCGGGTAAATGTGCGCCACAGACAGACAATTCGCACACTAAGCGATAAACAAGCCAGCCCGCCCACCTCGGGAGTTTTTCCCGATCCTTGCTTACAGCTCTTGGCTATCTTCCGATCGGACCCTGCCTGTAGGGTCGTTTCAGTGACGCACTCCAGAGAACGAGTGCGCACTCCCCAGAAACGAGAGGAGTAACCCCTTGAGAAAGCACACCGACGCACAACGTCTGCGTCTGACCCCGCTCGCCGCAATCATCAGCGGCGCCTGCACGATCGGCCTGCCGTTTGCCAGCCATGCACAGACCGTGGCCCCCACTGTTGAGGTTGTCGGCACTTCGCCGGTGCCAGGTCTGGACCGGCCAAAGGACGAGATCCCCGCCAACGTGCAGTCGATCCGTCGTGAAGCGCTGCGCGATACAGGTTCTGGTGGTCTGCCCGAGCTGCTTGGCAGCCAGTTGCAGAGCGTCAACGTCAATGAGATCCAGGGCAATCCCTACCAAGCGGATGTGAACTACCGCGGCTTCACCGCCAGTCCGCTGCTTGGCACGCCGCAAGGCCTGTCGGTCTATCAGGACGGCGTGCGGGTGAACGAGCCCTTCGGCGATGTGGTCAACTGGGACTTGATTCCGCGTAACGCGATCGCCTCGATCGACCTGATCCCGGGCTCGAATCCGCTGTTCGGCCTCAATACGCTCGGTGGCGCACTGTCCGTGCGCACCAAGGACGGCTTCAGTCATGCCGGAACCGGCATCGAAGCCTACACCGGCAGCTTCGGCCGCAGCGCGGTGACCGCCGAACATGGCGGCAACAATGGCGAACTGGGCTGGTACTTCACTGCCACCCGTTTCAAGGAAGACGGCTGGCGCGATCTGTCGCCGTCGGACGTGAACCAGTTCTTCGGCAAGATTTCGCACCGCTCATCCAAGCACGAGCTCGATCTGAACATCACGCACGCAAACAGCGACCTGATCGGCAACGGTCTGACGCCGCTGTCCTTCTACGAGCAACGCCGGCGTTCGATCTTCACGTCGCCGGACAACACGAAGAACCGCATGACCATGCTGTCGCTGAACGGCGGCTACTGGCTGGACGACGTTCAGAAGCTGTCGGGCACCGTCTATGTGCGCAAGAACAACGTACGCACGCTCAACGGCGACGCCAACGACGAGTTCGCGGCACCGGGGGATCCGGAAGGCGTGCTGAACCGCACGCGCACCCGCCAGACCGGCTACGGTTTCAGCGCGCAGTGGGCGCATATCCTCGAAGACCGTCAGCTGGCGGTCGGCACGACCTTCGACCACAGCCGTACGAAGTTCCAGCAGACCGAGCAGGAGGGTGACTTCCTGCCCGACCGTTCGGTCACCCCGACCGACAGCGAGGAAGATCCCGAGCCGAAGCTGCGCGGCCGCAGCCGTACCTGGAGTCTGTTCGCCACCGGCACCTGGAAACCGATCGCCGACGCCACGGTGTCGCTGTCCGGCCGCTACAACCACACCAGTGTGCGCACGATGGACCAGCTCGACGCCACGTCCAGTCTCAACAGTGACTACACCTACAGCAAGATCAATCCGGCACTGGGCGCCACCTATGCCCTAACGCCGGCAGTCACGCTGTACGCCAATGCGCAGCAGGGCAACCGTGCGCCCAGCCCGATCGAGCTGGGCTGTTCCGACCCGAACGAACCATGCAAGCTTCCGAACGCGATGCAGGCCGACCCGCGCCTCGATCAGGTGGTCACGCGCAGCATCGAGATCGGCGCCCGTGGCGTGGTCGGACCGTTCCGCTGGAACGTCGCAGCCTTCGGCGCGGTGAACCGCGACGACATCCTGTTCGTCGCCAGCAATACGGTCGGTCAGGGCTATTTCAAGAACTTCGGGAAGACCCAGCGCAACGGTGTCGAACTCGGCCTGAGCGGCGATTACGGCAGCCTGATGTGGAACGCAGGTTACACCTGGGTCGACGCAACCTACCGTTCGAGCGAATGTATCGTGTCGCCGGAGAACTCGGCACTCGATCCGAGCTGCGGCGTCGACAACATCCGCGTGCAGTCGGGCGATCGCATTCCTGGCATCGCCGAGCATTCGTTCAAGCTGGGTCTGAACTGGCGCGCCACCGAGTGGCTCACGCTCGGCTCGGACGTGATCACGCACTCGGGTGTCTATGTTCGCGGCAACGAGAACAACGAGCACGACGAGAACGGCAAGACGTCCGGCTTTACCGTGGTGAACATGGTGGCCGACGCGAAGCTGGGCGGTGGCTGGTCGGTGTTCGCGCGGGTGAATAACGTGTTCGACAAGCGCTACTTCACCGCGGGCCAGATCGGCGAGAACCCCTTTGTCGGTCCGAACAACAGCTTCGACAGCAACACGGCGAACTGGGAGGATGAAACCTTCTACGCGCCGGGCGCGCCGCGATCGGGCTGGCTGGGTGTGCGCTACCGCTTCGGCGGCTGAGTCACCTTCTCCGGATCACCCCGGTGATCCGGAGCGGCAAACACAAAAGGCACCTCACGGTGCCTTTTGTGTTTGTTGCCCGCAGTAACGCGGCGTCCGGACCTCCTTACTTCGCCGCAGGTGGCGCCGCGGGCGCCGCCGCCGGCGGGTTTGCGGCGCCTGCCGGTGCCGCCGGAGCGGCAGGCGGCGCGATCGGCGTCGGCGTCACGGTGACGCCCTTCGCCTTCATCTGCTCGATGTACTTCGCCGCCACGCGGTCCTGCGACGCCGCCAGCTGCTCGTTGCCTTTCTTGGTCGCTTCGTCCGCCTTCGCCTTCTTCTCCGCGGCGGCGGCCTTCTGTTCCTCGGTAAGCTCCGGCAGTTTGGCCAGCGCGCCGGTCGACAGCAAGGCGCCGAGCAGCAGCACAATCATCCTGTTCATGCGTAGTCCTCCGTTCAGACGCGGGCCGGTGCAGGCATGCCGCCTGCCGGCTTCTCCGCCGGTTGAGCCCTCTTCGCCGCGTCGTACCACAGCTCGTGGTGCTCCTTGGCCCAGGTTTCGTCGACATAGCCCGTCTTCATGCCGTCGAGCGCGCCTTCCATGCCGATGCTGCCGATATATATATGCGCGAGCGACAGCGTCATCACGATCAGGCCGCCGATCAGATGCACGATGTTCGCCGTCTGCATGATGGCGCGGCCCTGTTCGAAGTTCGGGAAGTTGAGCACCAGACCGCTGATGCCGACGGTCAGCGACAGGAACACGACACCGAGCCAGAACCAGGTCTTCTCACCGAAATTGAAGCGGTGCGAAGGTACGTGTTCGCCGGTCAGCAGCCCACCGGCCTTGCGTATCCACAGCGCGTCGATGGCCTGCCACACGTTGTCCTTCACGAACAGGACGATGAACAGCAGCACCGACAGAATGAATACCGGCCCGACGAAGTTGTGGATGTTCTTGCACACCAGAGCCACCGTCGCGAACAGCGAGTAGCCGAACACCGGCAGCAGCACATGCTTGCCGAACAGCATCACCAGCCCGCTCACCATCAGCACGCAGAACGAGATCGCCATGGCCCAGTGCGACATCCGTTCCATCGTGTTGAAGCGCTGGATCATCCGGCCGGTCTTCGCCTCCGACAGCCGGATCGGCCCGCGCAGCTTGAAGAACACGGCCAGCAGAACCAGCATGGCGCAGAAGGCGATGCCGCCGTACAGCATCAGCGGACCGTTGCGCAGCGCACGCCAGGTCTGGCCGCCGGACTGGATCAGCACGCCGGTCTCGACGCCCTGCACGGTGGTGTAGTGCTGCTCGCCCGACCTCACCTCGCGCCACACCGGCGCGTTGTTCAGCGGCTGCGACTGCTGGCGCAACGCCTGGTCGGCCGCCGTCGCCGGCGGCGCGTCGGCGGCGAAAACCGGTCCACCCGCCAGCGCGCACAGCGTCAGCACCATCCACAGCAGGCGCTTCAGTACAGTCATGTCATGACTCATGAACGCTCTCCTAACCGTTGATGCGGCGATATTCGTTCTGGCTCTGGTTGCGCGCCTTGATGGTCGCCTCCCAGTTTCCCTTGTCGCCGGAGAAGGACTCGTTGTCCCAGGGCTTGCCGTCGGCCTTGCCCTGGTACTGGCCCTGCTTGTAGACCACCACCTGCTCCTTCTCGCCACAGCCGGAGAGCGCGGCGGCGAGTGCGAGCAGACAGACGGCTCCGCTCAGCGGCTTCATGATTTGCCTCCCGCCGCCGGGGCGGTAGCCGGTGCGTCCGGCTTGCCATAGGCGGTCGACCAGCCCCAGATGTCCGCACCCTTGCCGCGGGTGAGCACGCGCTGGCGATAGATATCAGCCAGTACGTCGGCGTCGCCGCCGAGCAGCGCCTTGGTCGAGCACACTTCGGCGCACAGCGGCAGCTTGCCCTCGGCCAGACGGTTGCGGCCGTACTTGCGGAACTCCTCTTCCGAGTTGTTCGTTTCCGGGCCGCCGGCGCAGAAGGTGCACTTGTCCATCTTGCCGCGCAGGCCGAAGGCGCCCGCCTGCGGGAACTGCGGCGCGCCGAACGGACAGGCGTAGAAGCAGTAGCCACAGCCGATGCACAGGTCCTTGTCGTGCAGCACCACGCCTTCATCGGTGCGGTAGAAGCAGTCGACCGGGCACACCGCCATGCAGGGCGCGTCGGAACAGTGCATGCACGCGACCGACATCGAGCGCTCGCCCGGTACCCCGTCGTTGATGGTCACGACGCGCCGGCGGTTCACGCCCCAGGGCACCTCGTGTTCGTTCTTGCATGCGGTGACGCAGCCGTTGCACTCGATGCAGCGCTCGGCGTCACAGATGAATTTCATTCTTGCCATGGTGTCCTCCGTTCTCCGGGGCGACGCGCGGCTGACGCGCCGCCCCGTGTTGTTTCATCGCGCCCGCGTCAGGCCTTCATGATCTGGCAGACCGTGGTCTTGGTTTCCTGCATCATGGTCACCGCGTCGTAGCCGTAGGTCGTGGCGGTGTTGACCGCCTCGCCACGCACGACCGGTGCAGCTCCTTCCGGGTAGCTGTCGATCAGGTCCTTACCCATCCAGTGGCCTGCGAAGTGGAAGGGCAGGAACACCGTGTCCGGCCCGACCCGCTCGGTCACCATCGCCTGCACCTTGATCTGCGCGCCGCTGGGCGACTTCACCCACACCATGTCCTTGTCGCGGATGCCGCGGTCGTTGGCCGCCCGCGGGTTGATCTCGACGAACATGTTCTGCTGCAGCTCGGCCAGCCAGGGGTTGGAGCGCGTCTCGTCACCACCGCCCTCGTACTCGACCAGACGGCCCGAAGTCATGATCAGCGGGTAGTCCTTGCCGACATTGGCGAACTGGTCCTGCACGCTCTTGTACAACGTGGGCAGGCGCCAGAAGGCCTTCTTGTCCTCGTGCGTCGGGTACTTGGCGACCAGGTCGGCACGCGGCGAGAAGAGGGGTTCGCGATGCACCGGCACCGGGTCCGGGAAGTTCCACACCACTGCGCGCGCCTTGGCGTTGCCGAAAGGGTGGCAGCCGTGGTTCTTCATCGCGACGCGGATGATGCCGCCCGACGGGTCGGTCTTCCAGTTCTTGCCCTCGGCCTTCTTCTTCTCGTCCTCGGTCAACTCTTCCCACCAGCCCAGCTTCTTCAGCAGCACGTGGTCGAACTCGGGATAGCCGAACTGGAGGTCGGCGCCCTTCGACGCGGAGCCGTCGGCCGCCAGCAGGCTGGTGCCGTCCTTCTCGACGCCGAAGTTGGCGCGGAAGTTGCCGCCGCCGTCCATCACGTGCTTCGAGGTGTCGTACAGATTGGGCGAGCCCGGGTGCTTCATCTCCGGCGTGCCATAGCACGGCCACGGCAAACCGAAGTATTCGCCGTCGAGCACGTAGCCGGTTTCCTTGTCGATGCCGCCCTTGGCCTTCAGCGTCTTCGGGTCGAACACCTGCATGTTGCGCATGTGGATCTTCAGCCGCTCCGGCGACTGGCCGGTGTAGCCGATGGTCCAGGTGCCGCGGTTGATCTCGCGCAGGATGTCTTCGACGCTGGGCTCGTTGTTGGTCACCTTCACGTTCTTCGTGAACTGCTCGGCGAAGCCGAACTTCTGCGCGAACAGATACATGATGGTGTGATCGGGCTTGGACTCCCACAGCGGCTCGATCACCTTCTCGCGCCACTGGAGCGAGCGGTTCGACGCGGTGCAGGAGCCTTCGCACTCGAACTGCGTCGCGGCCGGCAGCAGGTACACGCCGTCCTTGCGAGCGCTGGCCGCCATCGCCGCGGTGGCCGACGGATAGGGATCGATCACCACCAGGGTGTCGAGCGCCTTCATCGCCTCCAGCATGTCCTTGCCGCGCGTCTGCGAGTTCGGCGCGTGGCCCCAGAACACCACTGCGCGCAGGTTCGGGTCCTGGTCGATCAGTTCGTTCTTCTCGGTCACGCCGTCGATCCAGCGCGATACCGTGATGCCGGACTTCTCCATCAGCGCCTGCGACGCGAAGCGGCCCTTCAGCCACTCGTAATCGACGCCCCACACATTGGCCCAGTGCTTCCACGAACCGGTCGCGATGCCGTAATAGCCGGGCAGCGAATCCGGGTTCGGGCCGACGTCGGTCGCGCCCTGCACGTTGTCGTGGCCGCGGAAGATGTTGGTGCCGCCGCCCGCCACACCAACGTTGCCGAGGGCGAGTTGCAGATTGCACATCATGCGCACGATGGCGTTGCCGGTCGTGTGCTGGGTCTGGCCCATGCACCACACCACGGTGGACGGCTTGTTCTTGGCCATCGTTTCCGCGATCAGCTTCACCTGATCATCCGGCACGCCGCTGACTTCTTCGACCTTGTCGGCGGTCCACTTCATCGCCTCGTCGCGGATCTTGTCCATGCCGAACACGCGATCCTCAATGTACTGCTTGTCCTCCCAGCCGTTCTCGAAGATGTGGCGCAGCACGCCGTACAGGATGGCGATGTCGGAACCCGAGCGGATGCGCACGAAGTGGTCGGCCTTGGCCGCGGTGCGCGTGAAGCGCGGATCGGCGACGATGATCTTCGCCCCGTTCTCCTTCGCGTGCAGGATGTGCAGCAGCGACACCGGATGCGCCTCGGCGGCGTTCGACCCCATGAAGAAGATCGCCTTCGAGTTCTGCATGTCGTTGTAGGAGTTGGTCATCGCACCATACCCCCACGTGTTGGCTACACCGGCCACCGTGGTCGAGTGGCAGATGCGCGCCTGGTGGTCGCAGTTGTTGGTGCCCCACATCGACACGAACTTGCGCATCATGTAGGCCTGCTCGTTGTTGTGCTTGGACGAGCCGATCCAGTACACGCTGTCCGGGCCGCTCTCCTCGCGCAGCTTCAGCAGGCGCGCCGACAGTTCGTTCAGCGCATCGTCCCAGGACATGCGCACCCACTTGCCGTCGACCAGCTTCATCGGATAGCGCAGCCGGTGTTCACCGTGGCCGTGCTCGCGGATCGACGCGCCTTTGGCGCAGTGCGCGCCCATATTGATCGGGCTGTCGAACACCGGCTCCTGGCCGACCCAGACACCGTTCACGACTTCGGCATCGATGGCACAGCCGACCGAACAGTGGGTACAGACCGTGCGCTTCACTTCCACCTTGCCGCCGGCCGCCGACGGGTTGGCGGCCTGTGCGCGCTCGACCATCGAGAAGGGCAATGCAGATGCGAAGGCGCCGGCACCTGCGGTCATGCCGGAACGCTTGAGAAAGGTGCGGCGGTCCATCGTACGCGGCGAAGCCGCCGCTGCCGGGCGCGCCAGACGCGATTGCGCGCGCGCGCCACCAGCCGATTTGCGGGTCAATGTCATGTTGGCTCTCCTCGGGATCAGACGCGGGCGGTGCGGTAGTAGGCCGCGATGTGCTCGGTCATGCGGTATCCGCTCCTGTCCGTCTGCGCGGTGGTGGCGGTCGCGCCGGCATCGCTGCCGGTCGACCGCACGGCCACCACAGCCGCCGCGGCGCTCACGCCGCCGACGCCCGCGGTCAGCAGGAACTGACGACGTTTCAGGTTGGCTTTTTCGGTCATTGCTCTGTCCTCCTCGTGATGACTGCCCGGTTCAGGGTGTTGGCTCTTCAGTTGTAGGTCACTTCATGGATCTATGGTCAGCGCCGCCGCCTCGACGTCGAGAAAGCTGCGCGCGTACTGCGAAACACGGCGGTAGAAATTGGCGCCCGCTGCGGCATCGAGCGCGTCGCACAGCGCGCCGTACCAGGGCTGGATGTGAGTGGTGAAGAAGCGGTCCTGCGCATGTGCGCGCTCAGAGGCGCTCCGCGTGGTGTCGGTCAGCAGCAGACGCATCACGTCGCATACCGCGGCGATGTGGTCCTCGGGCAGCGACTCGCCCTGCGTCCGCGCCAGGCCCAGCGCCGCCAGGTCGTCGCGCAGCTTCACCAGCGGCTTCTCGTTGACGAAGCCGGCCAGGTAGAAGGAGCCGAAAACGACGATCTCAGGCCGGCCGACGCCACCGAACAGCGCGTCGAACTCATCCTGCGCAGCGGCCGGATCCATCGCTGCCGACGCCGCACACAGCCCGTTCCAGGCCTGTGCCATGAGCACCGCCTCGGCCGACGGCGCGGCGTCGTCGATCGGCCAGTCGCCGGAGGCGGCCAGCATGCCGAGCAGCGAGGCATCGGGTGCCGCATGCAGCAGCCGCGACAGCAGTGCGTAGTGATTGGCGCGAGCCGTGTCCTCGTCGCTGACCGGGTCGCGCACGAAAGCGAGTGTTTGTGGAGTGGGTGCGTTCATGTGTCGAACACCGTGGTCTCGCCACCCTTCGCCTTCATCATGTCGATGACGCGACAGTCGGCACACATCTGCAGCCGGCGCAGCGCATCGCCGCTTGCGAACATCGAATGCGCGGACAGCCTGCCGGTCATCGCATCGATCATCTGCTTCGTGCCGAAGGGCGTACCGCAGCTGATGCAATGGAAAGGTTCGGTTTCGTTCAGCACGCGTTCGCGCCGCACCGCGTCGCCGATCAGCAGGCGCGGTTCGAGCGACAGCGCATTCTCCGGACAGGTGTTCACGCACAGGCCGCACTGCACGCAGTTGCGTTCGAGGAAGCGCAGCGCCGGCCGCTCGCCGCCATCCATCAGGGCCGAGGCCGGACAGGCGCCGACGCAGCTCATGCACAAGGTACAGGCGGCCTTGTCGATGTTGACCGCGCCGAAGGGCGCACCGGCCGGCAGCGCGATGGCCTCGACCCTCTGCGTCGCGTGGCGGGCCAGGTGATCGATGCAGAACTCGAGCGCGCCGCGCTTCTCGACCGGCAGCGCGAAGCTGGCCGGCGGACAGGACTGCGCCGGCGCGACGGCAGCGTCGAGTGCGCCGATCAGCGTAGCGGCGTCGTCCGCCACCACCGCGGCCAGCGCAGACGCCGGATGGCCGAGTGCGGAGAGGATCGTGCGACCGAGCGCCATCTGCCCCGCCGTCGCCTCGCGGTAGGCATCCGGCTGGTCGTCGTGCGACAGAATGACGCATTGTGCAGCGCCGTAGCACAGCGTCGCGAGCATCAGTTCCAGCCCGACCGCAGCGACGTCATGCACGGCCACCGGCAGCAGGTCGGCGGGCAGTCCGCGACGGCGGCCGGCCAGCGCCAGCACCTCCTCACCCTGCGTTTCGTTGTGGAACACGACGCGCGGTGCGCGGCCGCCAGCGGCGCGCCAGGCCTGCAGTGCCGCCTTGATGCGCAGCGCAACATCGGACGCCGATGGGTAGGCGTAGCGCATCGCGCCGGTGGGACAAACTGTCGCACAGGCGCCGCAACCCATGCACAGGTGCGGCTCGACGAACACGCCGTCGCCGTCGGCGCGGATGGCCGAGGTCGAACAGACGTCGATGCAGCGATTGCAGCCCTGCTTGCTGTTGCGGCTGTGCGCGCAGACCGACTGCTTGTAATTGAAGAACTTCGGCTTTTCGAATTCGCCCACCATGCCGGCGAGCTTCTGCAGCGCCAACGACTGTTCGAGCGGATCGCGGCCCGGTGCGGCGTAGCCCTGCGGCGGATGCGGGATGCGGATCAGCGCCGGTTCGGACAGATCGAGCACCAGGTCGTAGCGCTCGCTGCGCACGGTACCGACGGCGGCGAAATCGATGGCGCCGATGTCGGCACAGGCCTTGACGCAGGCGCGATGGCCGGTACAACGGGCGGCATCGACCTGGTAGTCATAGCCGATGGCGCCCTCCGGACAGGCGTCGATGCAGGCATTGCAGCGCACGCAGGCATCGAGGTCGATCGCGTTGGCGCGCGCCCAGCTCACGTCGAATGCGCCAAGCCAGCCGCTCACCGTCACGTCGCGGCCGGTCATGACCGGCCAGTCGCGGCGTACCGGCAGCTCGCTGCCATCGTGGCCGGTGATCAGTACGCTGAGTGCAAGGCGGTCGCCGTATTGCCGCTGCACCTCCTGCGCCCAGCCGAGCGCAGCGCCGGCCGGCCCGATGATGAGCAACTGACCCGACGACGCGTAGCTGACGGCCGGTGCCGGCGCGGGCTCGGCCATGCGCGCCATCGCCAGTTGTGCGGCGACTGACGGCGTCGAGTCGCTGCCGCGCGGGCCGCGTCCACCGATGTCGCGCAGATTGATGAAGGTGAGACCCGTCGTCGCGCCGGCCTCGTCGGCCACCTCGCGCAGCAGCGCAGCTTCCTGCGTGCAGCCGACGATGGCGTCGGCCGCCCCGCCGAGTGCGGTGGTGAAGGCGGCGGCATCGCGGCCGCACAGCTGCCGGGCGGGCTCAAGGACCGGTAGATCGGTGGCGTCCAGCGCCAGCGCGTCACCCAGTCTTCTGATGTCGATCTCCACCGTGCCATTGCAGCTGCACAGCTGGATCGCCTTGTGGGCGTTGTTCATGTAGTCAGGCTCCTCCAGCAAGGCTTTTGCAGCCTTCGTGCCAGATCACCTGAGAACAGAACGGACTATTCCGACCTGGAATTACTTCCGGCGTTGTCGGACGACACGGGCAACTCGCTCGGCAAGCGCTCGATCTCGTTCGACTCGGTCGCCACACTCTCGTCTTCGTCCGCCGGACTGTCCAGCGCGGTCGCTGCCGCCTCATCCGCAGGGGCCTCGGTCAGCGCCGGCACGGCGGGCGGCGCCTCGTCCGGCACCGAAGTGAGCCAGTTGTCAGGCAGCGTCGGGTTCAGCGTTTCCTTCGCGTGCGCGAGCTGCGACACCATGGACGCCGGCAACGGCTCGTACAGGTTGAAGTCCTCGATATAGACGTCCAGCCCGTCCATCGTGTTGAAGTGCGGCGTGTGGAACAGCTTCTTCAGCGCCGCGCGCTTCAGGCCCTCGTCCACCTTCTGGCCGAGGAAGGCGCGGTAGTCGGAGTCGAAGCCCAGCGATTCGAGCGGTGGCGGTTCGTCCGGCGCAACGGTGTCAGGCTCTGCCTGTGCGGCATCCGGCACCTGCTGCGCCACCGGGGCAACCGGCGCCTCGACCGGCAGCGTCTCGGCCGCTGCCGCCTCGCGTTTCAGCCGCGACCAGCGGCCGAGGAAACCCTTGACCGGATCATCGTTCATGGCCGCCTCCGCGCACGCCGCCGTAGTGCGTATTGCCATCGCCTGTCTTGGCGAAGCGCTTCGGTTTGCGCGGCTCCGGCGGCTTCTGGAAGCGGCGCGCGAAATCCTCGACCCAGTCGCGCATGTCGGCCGGCATGGTCAGGCCATCGACCTTCTCGCCAGAGTCCATCCAGCGCGCCGCCTCGCCGTAGCTGGCACTGATCTGCATCGGTCGCACCGGCGGATCGGCCTCGTCGTCCGGCCGCCACATGACGAAGATGCGCGGCTCGGCGGCGGTCACGTTGAGCAGGTAGTTGTCGGCCTCGTCGGTGTAGAGCGTCAGCTCCAGCGGCGGGAACAGCCACTGGGTCGCTTCATCGGTCTGCGCAAAAACCCTTGGCGCATCAGGGCTTTCCGGGCCCTCTGGCAAAAGCGCGCGCGCTTCCCAGGCATGGTCTGTCCACTTGTTGTGCAGTACCCTGCGCTCCATAATCACGGCCAACCTGAGGGTGACGGGGCTGGTTTCCACGAAATCTTCCTCTGCCTTTCTGTCAAACGGAGCCGGAGCAAGGAAACGGCTCACGCCGCACCGTCCATGAGCGAAAAGATCATACATCTGCTGGACATCCGCACCGCCGGACGCGCAACGGCACAGGTGCCGGAGACGCCGATTCCGGCGACCGGCACGCTGCTCGACACGCGTGGCCGCGCCGTGCGCGACCTGCGCATCTCGGTCACCGACCGCTGCAACTTCCGCTGCATCTACTGCATGCCGAAAGAGGTGTTCGACAAGGACTACCCCTATCTGGCGCGCAGCGATCTGTTGAGTTTCGAGGAGATCGAGCGCATCGCGCGTCTGTTTGTCGCGCACGGCGTCAACAAGTTGCGCATCACCGGCGGCGAGCCGCTGCTGCGCAAGGATGTCGAGAAGCTGATCGAGCGACTGGCGAAGCTGCCGGTCGAACTGACGCTGACCACCAATGGCGCGCTGCTGAAACAGAAGGCACGCGCGCTGCGCGACGCCGGGCTCACCCGCGTCACCGTCAGCCTCGACGCGATCGACGACGCCACCTTCCGCATGATGAACGACGTCGACTTCCCGGTCTCGCGCGTGCTCGAAGGCATAGACGCCGCGCATGCCGTCGGGCTGGCGCCGGTCAAGGTGAACATGGTGGTCAAGCGCGGCACCAACGACCACGCCATCGTGCCGATGGCACGCCACTTCAAGGGCAGCGGCCACATCGTGCGCTTCATCGAGTTCATGGACGTGGGCTCAAGCAACGGCTGGAAAATGGACGAAGTGCTGCCCAGTGCCGACGTCATCGCGCGCATCCATGCCGAAATGCCGCTGGCGCCGGTAGATCCGAACTACCCCGGCGAAGTCGCGCAGCGCTGGCGCTACACCGACGGCAGCGGCGAGGTGGGCGTCATCTCGTCAGTGACCCAGGCTTTCTGTTCGTCCTGTACGCGCGCCCGGCTGTCGACCGAGGGCAAGATATTCACCTGTCTTTTCGCGACCGAAGGGCACGACCTGCGCGCGCTGCTGCGCGAAGGCCGCAGCGACGAAGAAATGCTGTCGGCCATCGGCGCCATCTGGCAGCAGCGCGGCGACCGTTACTCCGAAATCCGCACCGCGGAAACCGCCGCCGCAAGAAAAATCGAGATGTCCTACATCGGTGGATAGTGTGCACAGACCCGAACTGACCGACGCCGCACGACCCGCCACGATAGAGATTCCCGCCATCAACGAACGTGGCGAAACGGTGCCGACCGCGATCGCCGGCGAGCACCCGCTCACCGTCTATCTCGACAAGCGCGAACTGGTGACGCTGATGACGCTGGGCGGCGCGCCGGAAGCGCTGGTGATCGGCTATCTGCGCAACCAGCGTCTGCTGCCGGCGATCGACGACATCCTGTCGGTGCAGGTGGACTGGGACGTGAACGCCGCCGCGGTCACCACCCGCGCCGGCGTGGCCGACCTCGACGCGCGCATGGCGACCAAGACGGTCACCACCGGCTGCGGCCAGGGCACGGTGTTCGGCGACCTGATGGACGACATCGAACGCATCCGCCTGCCTGAAGACGCGCGCCTGACCGAAACGACGCTGTACGCGATGCTCGACGTGGTGCGCAAACACGAAACCATCTACAAGCAGGCGGGTGCCGTGCACGGGTGCGCGCTGTTCCGCGGCGACGAGTTGCTGTACTTCGTCGAGGACGTCGGCCGCCACAACGCGGTGGACGCCATCGCCGGCCACATGTGGCTGGATGGCGTCGAGGGCGGCGACAAGATTTTCTACACCACCGGCCGCCTCACCTCGGAAATGGTGATCAAGGCCGCACAGATGGGCATCCCCTTCCTGGTGTCGCGCTCGGGGCTCACGCAGATGGGTTACGACATCGCGCAACAGGTGGGCATCACGATGATCGGTCGCTCGCAGGGCAAGCACTACCTGCTGCTGACCGGCATGCAGCGCTTCGTGCGCGATGGAGAAGGTGCATGAGTGAGGCGATCACCGGACTGGTGCTGGCCGGCGGCCTCGGCCGCCGCATGGGCGGCGTGGACAAGGGCCTGCAGGACTTCCGCGACGAACCCATGGTGGCGCACGTGATCCGCCGTCTGGCGCCGCAGGTCGATGCACTCATCATCAACGCCAACCAGAACATCGAACGCTACGCCGCCTTCGGTCACCCGGTCGTGGCGGACGCGATCGGCGGCTTCGCCGGCCCGCTGGCCGGGCTGCACGCGGGCCTGAGCGCCTGCACGACGCCGCTTCTGGTGACCAGCCCCTGCGATTCGCCCTTCCTGCCGCTCGATTTGGTCGCGCGACTGCGCGCGGCGCTGGAGCGCGAAGGCGCAGACCTCGCGGTGGCCATCACCGGCGACCAGCCGCATCCGGTATTCAGCCTGGTGCGCGCGCACGTGCTGCCCGGTCTGACACAATTCCTCGAAAGCGGTGGTCGCAAGGTCGACCTCTGGTACTCGGCGCTCAAGGTGGTCGAGGTGCCCTTCGACGACGACGCCGACGCCTTCGCCAACATCAACACGCTCAATGAACTGGCCACGCTCGCTGCGCGGCCCGACGCCTCATGACAGATCGCTTCACTCCGGTCGCGGACGCCCGCGCCCACATCCTCGCCGCCTGCTCGCAGGTCGCCGGCACCCAGCGCGTGCCGGTGCGCGACGCGCTCGGCCGCGTGCTCGCCGTCGACGTCATTTCGCCGGTCAGCGTGCCGCCGCACGACAACTCGGCGATGGACGGCTACGCCGTGCGCCACGCCGACCTGTCGACCGACGCCGAGACGCGGCTGACCGTGGTCGGCACCGCCTACGCCGGCCACGCCTGGGACGGTGAGGTCGGCCCGGGCCAGGCGGTGCGCATCATGACCGGCGCCGTCATGCCGCGTGGCGCCGACACGGTGGCGATCCAGGAAACCGCGAAGGTGGAGGGTGACAACGTCATCGTCCCGCCCGGCCAGAAGGCCGGCCAGAACCGGCGCCGCGCCGGCGAAGACCTGAAGGCGGGCGAATCCGCGCTGCGCGCCGGCCGCCTGCTGCGCCCGTCCGACATCGGTCTCGCCGCCTCGCTCGGCGTGCCGGAACTGACGGTGGTGCGCCGCGTGCGCGTCGGCGTGCTGTCGACCGGCGACGAGGTGATGTCGATCGGCGACGCGCCGCGCGAAGGCGGCATCTACGACAGCAACCGCTACACGCTGACCGCCATGCTGACGCGGCTCGGCTGCGAGGTGGTGGATCTCGGTGTTGCGCGCGACACGCGCGAGGCGCTGTCGGCCGCGCTCGAATCGGCGGTTGGCGAGGTGGACGCCATCATCACCAGCGGTGGCGTGTCGGTGGGCGAAGCGGACTTCGTTCGCGAAATCCTCGCCAGTCTCGGCGAAGTCACCTTCTGGAAGATCGCGATGAAGCCAGGCCGGCCGATGGCCTTCGGCCGGCTCACCAAGGGCGGCCGCGACACCTTGCTGTTCGGTCTGCCGGGCAATCCGGTCGCGACGATGATCACCTTCTACTTCTTCGCACGCGAGGCGCTGCTGACGCTGATGGGTGCGTCGCCGGTGCCGGCGCCGATCCGCTTCGACGCGATCAGCGGCAGCGCGATGAAGAAGCAGCCGGGCCGCACCGAGTACCAGCGCGGCATCCTCGAACTGCGCGACGGCCGCTGGCACGCCACGGTCACCGGCGCCCAGGGTTCGGGCATCCTGCGCTCGATGTGCGACGCCAACTGCATCATCGTGCTCGACGACCACGTCGGCAACGTCGCGGTCGGCGACCCGGTGGGCGTGATCCCGTTCGAAGGCCTGATCTGAACGTGAGCGCCGACGGCGACGACACGACACCCTCGCCCTACCTGACGGCGCGCGAAGCGGCTGCCTACCTGCACCTGAACGAGAAGACGCTGTACGCGATGATCCAGGACAGCGGCATTCCGGCCACCAAGGTGACCGGCAAGTGGCTGTTCCCGCGCAAGCTGCTCGACGACTGGCTGCTCGAATCGACGCACGGCGGCGTGCTGGCCGACCGCCTGCTGATCGCCGGCAGCGACGATCCCTGGCTGGCACACAGCATCGCCCGGCTGGCGCAGCGCGCCGACGACGGCACGCTGATCGCCTACAGCCCCTGCGGCACGCGCAAAGGCCTGGCGCTGCTGGCCCAGCGGCGCGCCAATGCCTGCCCCATCCACTGGGGCGAGGCGCACCACGCGACGCGCCGGCACGCGCTGCTGCTGCGCGAATACACCGGCAGTTCAAACTGGGTGATGGTGCAGCTGGCGCTGCGCGAACAGGGCGTCATGCTGTCGCGCACGCTGCCCGCCGTCGGCGGCCTGCGCGAACTGTTCGAGCGCCGCCCGCGGCTCATTCAGCGCGGCGAAGGCGCCGGCTCGCAGCACTTCTTCGCCCAGGCCTGCGCCGCCGCCGGCATTAACGCGCCGGAGGCGATACAGGTCGCCGCCACCGAACGCGAAGCCGCCTTCATGGTCGCCAGCGGCGCCGGCGACTGCGCGCCGGGCACCCGCGCCGCGGCCGGCGAATTCAATCTGCACTTCCTGCCGCTGGGCAGCGAAGCGCTCGACCTCGTGATGCCGCGCACCCTCTACTTCCGCGCCCTGCTGCAACAGTTGCTGGCCGAACTGGCCAGCGACGACAGCCGCGACCTCGCCGCCCGACTGGGCGGCTACGACCTGGCGCCGCTGGGGCGGCTGCGCGATGTACTCGCTGCAGGCTAAACGCCGTCAGTTGGCGCTCGTCGCCGACTCACAGTCCTTGTCATCGGGCTGACAACCCGAACCCGTAGCACCGTCGCCCAAGCCAATCAGTTCCACAGTCAGTATCGAGTTGCGGCGGGACGCTTCGCTCTTCTCCGGATCACTTTGCGGCTGCCCCGCGGCGGAACGACTTTCGCCTTGGCTCGCGACCGCCCCCAACGCACCCACCGAGACCGCTACGGGCGCCGCAGCGACACCCGTGACGGACCCACCGACGATGTTGTCGGCGCCGCGAACCACCTCCGCGCCCAGATTGATCTCAGGACCACGGATGCTGGCATCGAGCGCGATGATCTCGCCGCGCGGCGCATAAAGGAAGACTGCGCCCTCAGCGTTGCCGTCCTGCGGTTCGAGAATGCCGATGCCGCTGCCTGTGGCGAGCGGCGGAATCTGGAATACCACGTTGCCGCTACTGTCGAGCGTCGGGACGGCGGCGGGCACCGTCACTGTGTTGTTCGAGCCGCGACCGGAGTCGATGTTGCCGTTCGAGCTCCACAGCATCACGTCTCCCTGGCCGATCACGAACACCTTCTGTGTGTTGACCTGGAAGTCCCCATCGGAGAACGAACGGATGCTACCGCCGTTGAACGCCACGACGCCGCGTTCGGACTGCGATTTCTCGACCTGCCCCCCCACAAGTTGCGCCGACGAACTCAGACCGACGTTCACGTTGCCTGCAGGCGCGTAGAAGCTGATATCCCCTCCGCGCTGAGTGTGCACCTTGCTCTCGACGATGTTGATGTCGCCGGTCGCGAAGTCAAGCGGTCCCGCCAGTCCAGCCAGTTCCAGTGCACGGAAGCCGCGGCCGTAACCCGCATCGCGCTCGGCGAGCGTCGTTGCCGCACTGCCTTGCAGGCCGCCGGCCTGCAACTCCGACATCACGACAGTGCGGACGAAACGGTCGAATCCATCGCCACGGGTCACGGCCGGATCGAGGGCGTAGCGCGACGCCCAGGTCTCCCACGCCTGCGTGTAAGGACCATCACTGCCCAGATAAGTATCCACGAAGGCACCATTCAGCACCTGTCGGGCGAACGCAATCTGTGAATCGGCGGAGAAGGCCTCGAAGCGCTGGAGCGCCAGCGCGTATTGCGCCTCGACAGACAGCGAAGTATCCGGCTTCAGCCCCAGCAGACCGTTCACATAGGCGATCAGCGCTGCGCGGTTGTCGGACGACTCGCTGTCACCCGCATCGAGATAGCTCTTGCGGAACGCATCGACGTCCAGCGTCGCCCTCATGCCGGCGGTCATCGAAATGTTCGCGCCATCACCGGGCAGGGTGCTGTTGTACAGATTGCCCACCGTCTGCACCCCAGCCGAACGTCCGAGATCGATCTGCCTTCCGGCTTCGATCTCCAGCAGGCCCGGGCCTGACACGGAGATCAGGCCTGCGGTGTTCACCGTGGTGCTGTTGGAGATCGACCCGCCCGCCTTGATCGTTGTGATGTGGTCCGCATGATGGTGCTGGCCGACGAGATCGAGATTGGAAATATCTCCGCCTGCCGTGATGATGGCTTGTTTCGGCGACCAGATACGCGTCGTCGTGCCACCGGACAGCGTGATGTCTCCGCCTGCCTGAATGCGCATCGGTACATCATCGTTTGCATGCAATGCGGTGAACAGGCCCGCGGTCGTCAACCGTGTCGCGATCAGCATGTCGGACACCGCCTTGCGGCCGCTCGCGTCGATGGGCGCACCCACACCGGGAACGCGTGACGGATCGATATCGGTGATACGGATCGAGCTGTTCAGATCGATATCTCCGGCCGCATACAGCTCGATGTTTCCATCCGCATGTGGATACAGCAGCAGACCCGATCCGCCGGGGACATCCACCGTCAGGTCGCCCGCATGCGCAACGACCGACACCTTTGCTGGCGTCAGATTGAACAGCGGCAGATCCGTCGCGGCGGTGAAGCTCAGACGTTCGCCGGAAGCCGCCGAGGGCGCCGTAGCAATGCGGCTGAGCGTGGTCGAGCTCGGTGCGGCCCAGCTCACGTCACCCGCAGTCGAACTGACCCCCACGGACGCGTCATCGGAATAGGTGGAATACAACGCGGAGATGTTGGAGCTGATTAGCGACTGGTTCGTCGAGAACAGCGTCGGATTGAACACCCCCGCCAGCGAAATGTCTCCACGCGCGGAAACGCTCCATTGACCGTCCATCACCGCAAGCACCGGCGCCAGCGAACCGATCTGGCTGGTGATGGGAGCTCCGGCCGCGATCGCTCCGCCGGCGGCAAGACGGCCCTCGCCGCGCCCGACGAAGTAGGTTCCCCCACGGATGTCGCCACCTGCCCGCACGTCGACATCGCCACCATTGAGCACGGTAAGACGTGACGCATCCGGCCGTGCGGACGACATGTAGGCCGCGGTCGGCGCCACCACCGAGAGGTTGCTTACATCGCGCCCTGCCTCGACTGTCACGCTGCCTCCGCCGAAGGACCCGACGCCCTGCTTGTACAGATCGAAACGCGTCCACCAGGCGAGGTAGCTGGACGATTTGAAGGTACCGGCCTGTTCTCCCGTCTCGTTTGGAGAGCCGGTGCGGAAGAACCAGTTGTTGATCAGCTGGTTTGATACCGCGCTGTTGATGTCACGCCCAGCGTCAAGCACCACCCGTCCGCCCCGCGACGAAAACACCGCGTTGGTACGCGACGAGAATGCATCGTCCACGACACCATTCAAAATGGGATCGCTGACCTTCGCGGGGGTGGTCAGGCTACCCGCAACGTACACAACGGCGGGTGTGTTCGAGGCACTCGCGAGCACGATGTCGCGGCCGGCCGCCATCTCGATCGAACCGGTACCGGTACGCACCATCTTGTTGCCGGCGACAGTCAGATCGCCGGTGCCTTCGCGAGTCTGCATCATGTCCGCGGCCGTCATGTCCGCTCCGGCCACCAGGCGATAGGACCAGGACTCTCCAGCCTGCAGCGTGCCGGTCCGCGTCGCATTGTTGAAGCCGTCACTGATCGAGCCATTGACGTTCAGATTGCCTTCGGCCCGCAGCGTCAGATAGCCAGGTTCACCGCCGGCACGAGTGGCCGACCACAGGTTCCAGTCGCTGCTGACCGTCAGATCTCCCGCGGACACGATCTCGACGCCGGCACGCAGGTGCGCGCGGGCGTCGTCGGTAAAGCCGAGTGCCTGCAGCACGGCGACACGATTGCTCATGTAATTGCTGGTGTCAGTGGCCACCGTCGTCTGACCCACCGTGGAGCCGGAGCTGTTGCCGGTGGAGACGGCGGTTCCGGTATAGGTGCGCACGGCCTCGACCGCCAGCGTGCCCGCGTTCCATGAGGCACCGACCGTATCGATCTTCACGCTGTTGCCGTCGCGCTGGGCCCGCAGCGTGATCCGTCCGTCGAGCGCATCGTCGCCCCCGACGTCGATCTGTGCGCCCTGTTCCAGATCGATACGGCCAGCCGTGCTGGCCAGTACGACATCCCCACCCTGGGCGCCCACGCGCATCGAACGTGCGCCGATCGATGCGCCGGAGAGCATGTTCAGGTCTCCGCCTGCAAACACGCCGACGACACCGCCCGCATCGCTGTCGGCATCGATCCGGCTGTTCGCGCCCAGCGTGAGACTGCCCGCGTCGGCGGCCAGATTCACGGTGTGCGCCTTGATCGCCGAGTCCAGCGCGACATCGCCCGTACGTACCCGTATCGACACCGCATGATCAAACCCTCCCGCGCGCACGACCTTCCCCATCGCGTCGACGACGTCGGCGGCGCCGATCAGGCTGGCAACATGATCAAGCGATGAGCCGCCGTCGGCCAGCGTGGCAGCATCGATCAAGAATCTACCGCCCAGCCCGCCGGCCCCTGCTCCCCCGGCCACTCTTACCTGCTCGCCGAAGACAACGCGACCCGATTTCGCGGACAGCGCAAGCGATCCACCGTTGCCGCCGCCGATCTGTGCGGACACGTCGAGGGCGCCATCGACCTGCACGGTTCCTGCGCTGGCGGTCGCGCTGATCGCGCCCCCGTCGGCGTAGTAGGCATGGCCATCCACGGTCGTGGTCTTGAATCCGCGTGCCTCGGTCACCGATCCTTCGGCAAAGGAGAGCGCATCTCCACTGCCGGTGGCAATGAAATCGAGACGTCCCGCATCGGCCCGGATGTGTCCGGCCTGCACGATCCGATCCGCACTGAATGTCAGTGCCGCACCCACGCCCGTCTGCTCATCCAGTGTCCGTGCGTCGCCATTGCCGGATACCGTCAGCGTGCCCGCTGCACTCACCGCGGCGTTCGCTGCGGTTGCAGCGGTAACGCGGGCGGCACTCAGTGACAGGTCGCCCGCCGCCTTCACTCCGCCCGTGCCATCGAAAACGATGTCACCGGTCGATTCCAGAACCGTGTCGGAGAAGGCCATGGCCATGACGCCTGGTCCCACGGTGAGACCGCCTGTGCGGCCTTCACGCACCGGCGGTGCAGCCTTCACCTCCAGCCGTCCCTCTCCGCTTGCATCGGCGCTGAGGCCGGACGTGTTCGTCAGTAATACGTCCGCCGCGGCAGCTGTGACCAGACTGCCCGTGCCACCCAGACTGCGCAGCGTCGGCGCATCGAGCACCAGAGACGAGAAGCCGGTCGGGCGACTGCCCTGAAGCGCGGTTCCGGCCGCAAGATCTATTGTCGAGTAGCTGCGCAGGGCCAGCGCGTCGACGCCCAGCGCCGACGTCAGCAGTTCGCCCTGCAGCTGCAGGCCGTCGTCCTCCGGCGACGCCGAACCTATCGAGATCCGGCGCGCGCCGATGCTGAGGGACTGCGCCGAAAGAACGGGTTGCGAACCGGCTGCCAGCGTGTACTGGCCTGTCGCATCGATCTGAACCTCGGCGCCGGTCAGCGATACTCCCGAACCGAAAGTGAGCGAACCGCCCGTTCCCAGCGTCGCATTGCCGCGCGTCAGGGCCAGCCCCCGGTCAGCGCTGACGCGCACGAAGGCGCCATCTCCGGACAATCCCATGCTGCTGGCCGTGGATGCTCCGGCACCCGTCGCAACGAGAGATACGCCGTCGCCTATCCGTATGTCGTCGAGCGCAGCGAACATCAGTTCACCTGCGGAGATGGCAACATCGTCCGCCAGCACGAGAACGCTCGATGCTGTGGTGGTGAGCGTCAGCGCGCTGTCCGGGCCGCTGCGGTATCCACCCAGCAGAATGCTCTCGGCGCCGGAGCCACTGAGGCTCCGGGCACTGACCGCAGCGTAGCCCTCCGGAGCGTCTTCGTCACCGTCGACCACAGCCAGTCGGGACATGCTCAGATCAAGCTGTCCCGCTCGCCCCACCGCCTGACCCTTGGCATCGCGCGTGGCGGACAGGTCTATGGACGCTCGCCAGTCGAAGGCATTGGCAGATACCAGGGAAAGTCGTCCGGCATCGACCGGTACGCGCGGCACGGCAACGTCCAGCCGTTCTGCGCGATCGCGATAGAACTCGCTGCCTGACGTGACCACGTAACCGGACTTCGACAAATAGGTCGCACCCGGCTCGATCACGTAGCGCTGATGAACGTCTTCCCGGACGGACGAATTCGCGAGTCTGGTGTGGGCGGACAGTTCGATGCTGCCGTCCGGTCTCACGAAGGTGCCTGCATCTGCACGGATGTTGGCGGCTGCGGCAGACACAACGTAGGCACCGGGGAGAAGCGCATAACGGGCCGGCAGCAGCGTGTATTCGCCGGCCGGCAGTCCGGGCACGCCCTCCGGAATGACGATGCGCGTACCCATCGCCGGCATGGCGCCGGACGCGGCGATCTCCGCATCCACCGGTGCAAAGTCGAAGTTGTAGCCCTTGACGATGGCGAACAGCCCATCGCGGGTCAGCGTATCCGCGGTGCCTGTCGCACCGGATACGAACTCCCAGGCCTGCAGGTCTCCTCCACCCGCCACCGACACGGTAGCCTCGCCGGACACGTTCAGGTGGGGGGCATCAATGCGCAATTCCTTGGCGACCGGCGCCTCGTCCAGCGACACGACGTTCTCGCTGCCGATGCCACCCGGCGAATAGATCCACTGGCTTCCGTTGATGGTGGTGCCAACCGGCACCACCACACCGGCGCCCGATGCAGACAGTTCCGCACCGGCGCCTATCGTGATCGCATCCGCAGCCTTCACCACCAAGCTGCCGAAGGGCGTACGCACGACGCCTCCCCGGCTCTGGCTGTCGCGGCCGGTGAACTCGATCGTGTCTGCGGTCAGATTCAGCGATCCATATGCGGACAACGGCGTGCCCGGCCGTGCGCCCTTCGGCGACGAGAACTGCAGCGACGATCCGCCCAGGCCGGTGATGCTGAAGCGCGACATCGTGGTCGGATAGACCTGACCTGCGTGCATCACCACTCGATCGGCAAACAGGAGCGCGCCATCCAGGGTGGTGTCCGCATCACCCACCAGCCGGCCCTGGAGACGTATCACTCCATCGGTGCGACCGCCGAGCGAAGCATCGAGCTCGGTGTTCTGGATACCGGACAGTCCCACTGATCCGATCACGTCGATCACCGAGGCACGGACGGTCAGGTTCGATTGCTGACCTGCCGCTGCGGCAACGGCAGCCGGTGTCGACGTGGACACCAGGCCGCCGTCGACGCGCCGGATGCCCGCGTCGCCGAACGCAACGTGCTGCGCGCTGAACAACGCGTTGGCGTTGCCCTGAACCTGGATGTTCGATGCGAACAGTTGCAGCGACCGTTCGGCCGTCAGCGAGAGCGAGTTCTCGATCACCATACGGTCGTCGGCACTGAGCTTGATCGTGTCGAAACCGGCCGTCGACAGGCGTCTGGCGGACACCTTCAGTTGGCCGTTGCCAAGGATCGCATCCAGATCGGCGCCCGGAGAGACCGTTGCCTCATCCTTTCCGGTCGTCGCGTTCGGCGCATACTCCAGAACCCTGTCCGCGGAAGTCAGGACAAGTTGTCGCTCCCTCGTCGAATACGCGGCTCCTGACGTGTAGTTGTCCAATCCATTACGCGTGAGCGTCATCGACAGGCTGCCGCGCGTGGCCCGCGCGTCTTCGGTACCGGCGCGCAGATCGGCATCCATGTGGATGCCCTCCGGAGAACTGACCGTGATCGAACCCGCATTGCCGTACTGCTGCTGCGCGTCGGTGCGGTTCACATAGAGATGGGTGGCACCGTTGACGCCACTCACGTCGATCACCGATCCGGCTTCCGCAACAACATGCCCGCGGCGCGCATTGATCGTCACATCACCGCCGTCATAAAGCGTACCCCGCACGCGGCCGCCGGTTGCAGTGGTGCTGTCCAGCACACCGCGCGCCAGCAGCTTCGCCGTGTCGGTCAGATAGATGGCCTGATCGGCAATGCGGCCTGCGCTGTCCGGCGATCCGGAGCTGCCGCCGCGCACGGCCGATATGCTGGCGATGTCCTTGCCGTCGGCATCCTTGTAACTGCCGCCGATATTCAGAGAGATCGCCCCGCCCGGCGTCGACAGAGCGCCCTCGACGGTGACCGAGCGGCCGGCGGCCACCGTGATGGACCCACCAGCTTCAGTCTGTATCGTGGCCTTCTCGCCGATGTGTACGCTCGATCCTGCATATGGTCGCCCATTGGCGTCCAGCGCGACATCCGGCGTCCGTACGGCGAGGAACTGGAGGTTCATCGCCTCGCGCTCCGCTTCCGGCAACAGCACCAGAGAGTAAAGACCGGGCGTCAGCTCGCCGTCGGCCTGACGCATGTAGGCGGTGGGGTTGAGCATGCGGTTGCTCAGCACCGCGCTCACGGTCATCGCCTGTTCAGTGCGGACCGTCTGGCCGGAGGCGTTGGTGCCGCTGGTGTAGGAGCCGATCTCGATATCGCCGAGGCTGACAAAGGCGATGTTCTGAAAGCCACCGCTGTTCAAGAAGCCCGAGGACAGCGTGAAGCCGCTGCCTGAATTCTGTCCGAGATGCAGCGACGGAACCGTGAGGTTCAGCGTGCCGCCATCCTTGAAGCCATAGCCGCTCAAGCTTCCGTTCAGCACCAGCGACCACGGCGTGTTCGGGTTATTCACATCGGCTGAAGCGATGTTGTGGCGGATGGTCAGATTGCCCGCATCGCCATAGGCAAGCTGGCGCTCGGTCGACTGCCACGCACCCGCCGACACGTCGATCGACGAGCCCTGCGCGAGTTCGACGCCCGCCAGACCCGCCAACGTGATCGAGCCCCCGTTGATCGCCACATCACCCGGCCCTTCCACGTTGCGCACGCGGTCATTGACCCAGCGTCCCGCCGTACTCAGGCTGGCCTGGCTGCCCAGAACGACCGAGCGGTCGAGCCCGGTGAAGCCTGCGGTCGATGCGGAGGTCAGGGCGATACTGCCGCCGGCCGCACGCACCCCTCCGTCCATCACGACACGCCCTGCGGTAATCGCAAGCTGGCCAGCATTGCCGAGATCCAGCGCACTGCCGACACCTTGACTGACCGTGCCGTTCGCCAGGATGGTGAGCCGGCCGACGCCGCCACGTTCAAGCGCATCCTGCGACAGACGGACCGTAGTTCCGGCGCTGCCCAACGACGCTGTCGTGGGCGCGTTCCAGAATCCATCGGGAAGATCCTGCGCACCGGCATCATCCAGCATGACATTCGACACATAGCGATCGGCCGACCCTGCCACTTCCATGCCGAGGACCAGCGCGCCTGCCTTCGGCCGCAGACGGTGCTTGTCGAACACTGCGACCGACTCGCCGGTCGCCGAGAAGTCGCCCCGCTGCAACACGCCCGGTGCGGTCCTGCCCACGACCTCACCTTGCATCACGACCTGGCGTCCGGCGACCGTGACAGTGCCCCCGTCCTTGCCCTCGACGTAGCTGGCCACGCGGGTGATGCGCTCGACGTCCAGGATTTCGTCGTACACGAGGTCTTTCGGCGCCTCGTCGATGCGGTAGATGCGGTTGCCGGAACGGACCAGCGTCGTGGCGATCGTGCCTTCCTTGTAACGGATGCTGCCGCCGGACACATCGAGCTTGGCGCCATCCGCGATCACGACGGCGCCGTCGGAGCGAAGCGAGATGGTGCCGCCGGCGGTGCTCAACTCCGCGGCCGAGCGCGGAATCAGGTTGTAGAAGTCGGTCACGTCCGCGACTTCGACGCCCTCCCGTGCGTCGAAACGGATGTTCTCGCGATAGAGCACGCCGTCGCGCTGCAGCGGCGAGTCAGCCAGGTTGATCGCAAACAGCCGACCGCTCATCTGGTTGCGGCCCATGTCGAGTTCCAGCCCCTTAACCCCGGACACATCGAGCAGCACGTTGGAGGCAACCACGATGCGGCTGCCGTCATTGCCGCCGGGCACCGTGCCATTGAACAGCGGCGACGAGCTCGGAGTGGCGCTGGCGCGGATGTCTATGGCGCCACCGGTCGCGCGGACAACAGCCCCCGACTCGATCGATACGGACTTGCCCTCGCCACGGACGGACGACGCATAGAAGTTTTCCGCATCGAGCTGGGTCTGGCCGGCCACGAGGACTGGCGTCACCTGGGTCAGGCTGCCCTCGCCGATTACCAGTTCGCCCAGCTCATCGGCGACCCGCGAAGTGACGCCGTCCGATGTGGTGGTACGAGTGCGCCCGTGGGCAAGAAGACGGATGGAGCCGTTCTGACCCTTCACCGCGGTGGTCGCGCGCACAGTGCCCATCTGGCGCACTGCCATGCCGACCATCGTCGTGATGCCGCGTTCGGTCACTATCTCGTTGATGCGCTCGACCAGCCGGTTCTCGGCGATGCGCTGCTGACGCTGCTCGGGCGTCAGCGCAGCCACATCGGCGTCGCTCAAGGTCTCGCTTCTTTCGGTGAGCGTACGCGCCACAAGCTGACCCGAGGCGATCATGCTCGCCCGCTGGGAAGGGGTGAGCGCGGCGTAGCTCGCTTCGCTGACCACCTTGCCATCCGCATCCACCCAGTACTCGAGGCGCTTGTCGGCGATCAGCGTGTATCGCTGCGCATCCGACAGCCCGGCGGGCAGACCGGCGCGGCTGACCGCATTGCCGTCCGCATCGACATAGGTCACGTCGACCCAGTACTTCTGCGATTTCGCGTTCTCGACCGTATTTATTCCAGCGACGCTGCTGTTCTCGAACGGGTCGACCTCGATCAGCAGACCGCGCTCAGCGGCGTTCAAGGACGAGCGGAGGTACACCTTCTGGCCCGCAGCCAGCCCGACCTGACCGCCCGGTGCGTCGATACGACCTTCGTTCAGCACGCGCGGCGCGAACATAAGTACCTGCCCGCCCGCGGCGGCGCGAATCTCGGCGCCATTCTCGACCCGGATGAAGCCGTTCGGATTGGCGTCATTTCCGCCGAAGGACGGCGTACCGTCGGTCACGTTGCGGAATCCACTGTTGAACAGGCTGTCTGCGATGTTGAGCGTGGTCGCGACAAAACTCGACACATCGACCCGTGCGTTCGGGCCAAAGATGACGCCGTTCGCGTTGTACAGCAGCACTTCGCCGTTGGCGCGAAGATTGCCGAGGATGAGCGACGGATCAGCCGACTGGATCCGGTTCAGCGCCGATCCGTTTTCCGGCTGCACGAACTCGACCGAATACCCCTTGCCGATGTCGAAGCTGGCCCAGTTCAGGATGACCTTGCCATCCTGTTGGGTGATCACCATGTCCTTCGCGTTAGGCTGATTGACCGTGGCGCGACCCTGCTGATTGAAGTTTCCGGCCTGTACCGGCAGATTGTTCAGCGGCACGCCACTGGCCATGGCCCGCGCCTGTGCGAGCGCCACCGACGACGGCATCGTGCCGACCGCCTGCGCCGCCATTGGTAGCCCCCCGAGTGCGGCTATCAACGCGGCGATGCGCGTCAATCGACGCCCCGATGAAGGTCCGCGGGAACGTACGCCCTCACCTGCCGGGATGAGCATGCCGCGCGCGGGATCGAATTTGAGGCGGAAAAGGCGCTTGTTCATGGTCGGACTCCTCAGAACTGGTAGCCGATACCCAGATGAACCCGGGCGTCGTTCTTGCGAGTGCGCACGCGGAGCAACGGGTCACCGTTGCCGTCGACCCCCTGCGTACCGGAGGTGTGAAGGGGAACCGCAATGTCGAGCCGCGCGACGATGCCGCGCCCTTGGGCGCGGACACCCAGCCCGTAGCTGGCCAGATCGATTCGCGCCTCTTCCAGCGGCAGCGGGTCGGATACCCGCAACTGCGCCCAGTCGTAGAAGGCGAGCGCTTTCAGCTGTACACCCGACGAGTTCAGCAGCGGCGGCGTCTGCAGTTCGACGGTCGCGCTGGCTCCGCTGTCGCCGAAGCGTTCGTACTCGTAGTAGCCGCGTACCGAGTCCCGGCCGCCAGCGCCGAGCTGCTCCTGCGGCACCAGCGGTCCGCTGGCGATCTGCAGTTCGCCTTTCACATCCAGCGTCCAGTTGGACGGCAACGACTGGATACGGGCCCCTCCCAGGCGCAGCGTGGCGAACCCGGCTTCAGCGCCCGCTCGCTTGCATGCGAACTGGTCCATGGGAAAGCCGTCGCAGCTCACGCGACGTTCAGTCAGCGGCGGCAGACCGGCGGTGAGATTCAGATCGAGGGAGGTCTGGCTGCGCCCATCGTCGTCCGGGATGACCGCGTCGTAGCGCCCCGCCAGCGTCCAGTAATGCAGCGCTCGCGGCACCAGTGTCTGCGAGTCGCGGTCAAGCGCGTCGCGGTTCGCCTTGTAGTCGATCCCCACGGTAAGCCCGTGATAGAGGTTGTACGAACGGCTCGGCAGGCTCTTCCGGTAGCGCAGACCGACGCTTTCGCCGTTGACTACCGTTGCTCCACCGATCTCCGCGGGGATATTGCTGTCGGAGCTGACCACCGACGCACTCAGGTAGTCACCGCCGCGCAGCGGGACTCCGTAGCTGAACACCCAGATGTTCGCCTGGTCCGGCGCGTGCGGTGAATAGATCCAGCTCACCCCCAGCGAATGCCCCTGCTGGAAAAGATTGTCATGGCGCAGGGACGACTCCAGACGTCCCTGTTCGGTGCTGAAGCTCTGCTTGTTGTTCAGTTCGACACTGCCGTGGATCGGCGACTTGTCGTCCACCTTCAGTTCGACTTCGACCTTGCCTGGGGCCTTGCCAGGCCGCAGCAGCGGTGTGACCTGCCGATCAGACGACTGGCGCCCCAGCGCCGTCAGTTCGTCCTGAACCGCCGAAAACTGGGGCACGGAACCCGCAGCAAGGGACGGCACAGCTTCACGCACACGACTCGGTAGAAAATGTTCGGCACCGCTGATCTTCAGCCTTTCGACCCGACCTTCCTGCACCACGAGCGTCACGACGCGATCCGCGCCGATCTGCTGCTCCGGAAGCTCAACCGCCACAGTCAGGTAACCGGCGTCGTGGTACGCCCGCTCGAGCGCAGATCTGGCCGCTTCGATGTCATCAACCGATTTCGCGGAACCGAGAAACGGATAGACCGCCCGTTCGATCGCCTCATCGTCAAGCACGCTGTTGCCTTCGACGGCGAACTCGAACACCTCGAATCTCTCGTCAGGCGGAGGGGGCGACTGGGCAAACGCGGCCGACCAGCAGCCCAGAAGGACTATGGTGATCGACTTAAGAACGGAAGCAGGGAAGGGTGACACAGTCATACAGGCAGGGCGCCATCGTGACCACAGCCCCGTACGGGGCTGTTGAGGAAAATACCCGCGCCAAACGGCGCGGGGCAAGGCAAGTCACTGCTTAGCGCATCAGCGGCAGGCAGTTGTTCGGGTTGGCGCCGCCGCGCTGGACCTTGGACACGGAATCCTTGTGGTCGGCGTAGCTGAAACCACCATCACGGATCTGATACAGACCACGGGCAGCGAAGCCGCCCTCTGATTCCGGCAGGGCAAGCTTGGCGCTGACAGCCTCGATCAGAGCACGCTCCTCGTCACCGGTCACACCGTCGGCGGAGTTGACGTGGGCCACCAGTTCGAACAGGTAGGGGTAGCTGCCGTCGATTGCCGTCTTGCGGTTGGTAGCAGAGAGCGTGCCTTCGGTCAGGCTGACACCATCCAGCTTGACATAGCGCCAATTCTGACCAGTCGCCAGCGGCTCGTTCTCACCCGAAACGATACCGAACGCGTAAGTGTTGGTCGCATTCAGGCAGGTGCGGACGTTGCCGGTGCTCGAGTTGACCGCAACGCGGTAAGAGCCATAGTCCGCGTTGATTTCCGGAATGACCGGAAAGGCCCCCACCAAGTCGCCATTCGCGCAAGTCTTGCCAAGGAAGAACACCTCGGCCGAAGTCTGCGTACCTGAGGTCGCGGGACGACGGCAATAGACAACCTCATCGGTCGCATCGCTGTCGATCAACGCGCCCAGACCGGCCTTTGCGGCGCTGAACTCGTTGCCGTTGATCAGCGACGCGACGTCCGCGCGGCTCAGCGACGGTTGGCACGCCGGGCTGTAGTCACCAGCAGCACAACCCGCGTCGATCAGACCATCAGATTTTTGCTTCGCTTGCAGCGCCAGATAGAGCTGCTGGCTGACGGCGACACCGAAGGCCTGACCCACAAAGGCGGGCAGCACTTCGACGTTGGCCATGAAGTCTTCGCCCTTCTCACCAAACAGTTCCGTGGCAAGTTGCCACTCGACGTCGGAGAAGCCGCCGTCCGAATCGCCATCAACGATGGCGCAGCCGGTGCGCACGTTGTTCAACGCCGGGCCATTCGGGTTCGCCGGATTGACCGACAGCGGAGCCAGATCACCCGTACCCGCGACGGCTGACGCCGAGCACGAGGCCACGTTCACGAAGTCGACCTTGGTGGAATCGCTCATCGCCAGAATGGACATCAGCGAACCGCCATCGACGGTGTGACGCACCAGGGTGATGCCACCTTCCATCGGAACGGAGCACTGGTAGGCCATCCAGTTGCGATAGGCGTTCGAGGCGGAGCCTTCCTTGAACACGGTGATGGTGCCGCCCGCGTCATTGCAGAGCGCACGTACGGCACGCGCCACGTTCTGCTGCACAGCAGAGGCGCCGGACAGATCCACCGTGGTATCGCCGTTGACACCGGCGAAAGCAGCACCCGACGACATGGCGAGCGCGGCAGCGATAAGCTTGAGTTTCATCGATTGAATCCTCGTTCAAATGGTGTGTAGGTGTCAGACCGAGCGACGGCGAGCGGCGAAGCCGATCAGGCCCAGACCGGCCAGCAGCAATGCGTACGTTTCGGGCTCGGGAACGGCGGCGACGTTATAAGAAAGGGTCTGACCGTCGAACGACCAGACGCCCTGCAGCTTCTCCTTGGTCACCACACCTTCAGGCAGTGACAGCATGTAGAAATTGAGGTCGGATCCCACCGAAGCGGCTGCCGAGACCTTGTTGCTGCTCCAGTCGAGATTTGCACCCAGACCAGAGCCATTGCGAGCTACGTAGCCCTGATTCGACGTGCTGGTAACAACGCCGTCAGCATCACCATTCAGGCCAGAATAAAGTCCATTGACATTCGCCATAGCGACAATATTCGACTGAGTCACGGACAGATCGTCAGCCGAAGCTGCCGCCGAAGTACTCAGATAGCGAACGGGCGTGTCGCTGGTTGCGGTGCCCAGTTGGTCGCCGGCAATGACGCCCCACATGGTCTGGTCAGCAGTCACGTTCGGGGTGGCGAAGAACGTCGCCAACGACGCCCAGTTGACACCATTGGAGTCGGCGACCGAGCCATTCACCGTCAGCGAGCTGGTGGCGAAGTTCCACGCAACCGAAGTACCAGCCACGTTGGTCAGCGGCAGGAAGGTCGACAGGTTGAAGCCAAGATCGATACCGACCGATGCGATACCCGGGCTGGTCTTGTCAACTGCGAAGAAGAGCAGTGACGAATCGCCGGACGTGAAGTTCTGCAGGGTCGTGCCGTTGATAGCGTTTGCCGCGCCGCTGGCAAACAGAGCGGTCAGCGTGGCGGCGACAGCTTTCAGGTTGAATGACATGAATATCTCCTAATGACGAGGGGGTGGGTGCGGATGTCCGCAGTTCCCGGCTCCGTGAGGAAGCAGGTCGATGATGTCGGCGCCGTGTTACAGCGCTCACCGACCGTGCCCGACGATCTCTAGTCCGAACGGATCATCAATCTCTCGTCGCCGGTGCCGAATACGAGCCCTGCGACGGTAGCCATCGAACGTGACAAGTGGATTGCACGGAATGCCGCAGTTAATGGTCCGAACGGCCTATCTACATAAGCCGATCAGATCATTGCGCCCCGGAGAGGCCCGAGTTCACGGGCGCTTGTTCGTGCAGTCGGTCGCGATAGCCCTCGGCAAGATTCTCGAGTCGGACGCGTTCCGTCTGAAAGAACGGCTCACCTTGCCCAATCCGTTCGCCCAACGTTCGCCTTTCGAAGCGGTCAATGACCTCGTTGCCCAACTCGAACAGCGCTGCATTCCGGCTCGTGCAGTGCTTCAGTTCAGTCTGCACTTCCGACAACAGATTTCTTGTCCCCGAGAGCTCACTGTCGCGCTGCTGCAGACGCTGCATGATTTCGCCGGCCACCCGCGTCCGTTCGTCGAGTGCCGTCTGTATTGCTTCGAATCGACGCGACAGTTCCGCATGGGCGGCCGTCAGTTGATCCAGCTCCTTGCGCAGCCGTTCCGCATGCACCTGAGCGCCCTGTCCTTTCGATCTCGCAGTCCGCAGCTCACCTTCCATGCGCTCGACCTGTGCGTTGGCGTCATCCTTCGCTTTTTGTGCTTCGGTCTGTGCCTGAAGGGATTTCTGCTGCTCCGCTGCGAGTTGCTGCTGCAGCTGCTGTGCCTGCTGGCGCAGCCGGCGCAGCTGTTCGGCCTCACGGGATTTTTCCTGTCCAATGGCGACCCCGGAGAGGCTCATCAGAATCGCCAGTGCGATCGCGGTTCTCACGGTCAGAACCTCACGCCGAGGTCGACCATGAAGGTGTCGACCTTGAACTTCTGACCCGTCAGCAGGATGTTGTTCTGCGCGTACGTCATCGAATCGATGTTCTCAGCCGAGAACCAGCGCATGCCGACCGTGGTGTCGCGATACAGTGCGTAAGAACCTCCGAGCACGTAGCCGCGCAGGTTGGTGCCCCCGAGACCGAAGTCCGAATCGACGAAAGCATCGAGCAAAGAATCCGAGCCGAGATAACGATAGGCGACGAAGGCCTGCCAGTCTCCCGCCGCACGCACACTGGGCATGCCGGCCTGGAAGCGAACCTGCCACGCGGTGTCCTTGCCATCCAGCAACGTGAGGCCAGTGCGACGTCTGATCTCGTCGCGATCGAACGCCGTGTTCTTCACATACTCGGCGCTCACCATCAGATGTACCGGGTCGAAGTGCGCCAGATCGGCAGCGACGGTCAGCACCATCGGTGAGAACTTGGATGCCAGTCCCCAGTAAGGCGAGGACAAGTCGTTGTCACCGTTGCCCAGCGTTGTCTGGAACAGCGTATTGCCCTTCTGGCGGAAATTGCGTCCGTACTCGTACTGGCCGTATCCGGGCGCGCGTACGTCGTTCACCAGGTCGTAGCCGCCATCAAGACGTCCTTCGAGGTTCCGATAGTGGAACTTGGCCAGACCAATCCGGAGACGGGTATTGGACGTGACATCCCAATCGGTGCCCACCTGCAGACCAAGCAGCGAGCGATCATCGGCCTTGGGCGGCGAGTCGGCACGCAGCGGGAACCAGCCGGCGGTCACGAAGGGGCGCACCGTCGCGACGGGATCGACACGGCTTGCCGTCGCAGCGATGCCTTCAAAGTTCAGGTCTTCATCCCATGTGAGGTCCGTGTTGAACCATGGGTTGGGAATGCGGCCACCCGATACCGACAGCCATTCGGTCGGTTCGAGTTTGATGTAGGCGCGATCGACCGCGAAGCTGTACTTGTTGAAGTTGTTTCCAAGCGTCTGGTTGGTCGACACACGGTCCTCGACATTACCGGTCACGAGTCGCAAGCCTGCACTGACGCGATCGTTGATCTTGGCAAGTACGCCAAGCCGCGCACGGACGCGGGTTCTGCTCACGTCGTCCGACACGTTCCCACTCGGTTGCGAATCGCCGGACAGGTCTGCGGCCGACGGGAAACGAGTGATGTCGGGATAGGACACCGCACTTCCCAGTTGCGCATTGTTGTATTCGGCGATGTCCGAGTTGCCTGACCCGAACCGGTCCGCTTGATAGCGCACTCGCACATCCCCTTCGAATTTGATCCGCTCCGTCCACTCCGGAATCGCATTCGGCGCCGCCCAGCCTTCGGTGCGTGCCTGGGCCAGCACTTCCTGCTTCAGCTGCTCGCGTATTTCCGCCTTCACCGACTCCGGCACGTACTGCACGCGCACGGTGCTGTCTTTCTTCGCCTTCGCCGCAGTTTTCGCCGCCTTGGCTTCGGCGGCCTTGATCAGTTCGTCGGCTTTCTCGCGGGTGAGCACGCCGGTATCGACCAGGGCGTCGATCAGGTTCATCGTGGTCTGGCGCAGGGTGTCGATCGATGCGCCTTCGTTCGCCTGCGCGGGCAGTGCGAACAGCGCGGCGAGCGCGAGCGTGGGCAGGGCTTTCTTCATCACTTCGGTTCCGGAGTGTCGTGTATCGGGTGCGTCAACCGGTCATCCGGTTGGTGATGCGCAGGCGTATCGGCTGCGGCATGTCAGAGGGTGGCGCGTCGCGGAAGGCGCGCATCTGGGCCAGCGCGGCAGACAGGGCGGCGTCGGCCTTGTCGTCGCCGGTGCTGTCCACCAGTTCGGCGCGTCGCACGCTGCCGTCGCGGCCCAGCCAGATGGCGACGGTGACGCGGTAGTCGAGCAGCTTCACCTCGCGGTTGCGCGCCAGCTCTTCCTGGATGTGGCGCTGCAGTGCGTTGGTGAAGAAGGCGTACTGCATGCGGTTGGGCTTGGCCGGACCACCGCCTATCGTGGTGCCGACGTCTCCGCCCTTGTATTCGCTGGTGACGCTGCCGGCGGCAAACGGACTGGGACCGTCGCCGGCCGCGCCTTCCATCTTCAGCTGTTCAGCCTGCTGCGGCGGTGCCTCGACCGGCTTGGGCTGCTCGACCTTCACCTCCTTCATGTCCTTCGGCGGCTCGGGGCGCTTCTCTTCCTTCGGCGGCGGCGGGGGCGGCGGCGGTGTGTCCGGAATGATGGAAATCTTCGTCACCTGGCGCGTCGGCGCCGACGGCTTCGAGAACAGGTCCTTCAGCCACATGCCGGCCGCCACCAGCAGCGCGATGCCGACCAGCAGTGCGACCACACGCAGCGCACGCGCGCCGCGCGACAGATCGACGGAATCTTCGGCCAGCGCGCTCATCAGGTGCCGATCCGTGAGGTGATGAGGCCGACGTTCTCAATGCCCATGCGGTTCACCAGGTCGACCACCTGGATGACACCGTTGTAGGGCGCGCGCGCCTCGCCACGGATCATCACGCTGAATTTCGGATCGCGTGCGCGCGCCGCATTGAGCTGACCTTCGAGCTGGTCCAGCGTGACGCCGACGCCATTGACCATCAGCGCGCCGCTCTCCATCACCTGCACGATCTTCACTTCGTGCTGTTCGGTACTCGGCTTGTTCGACGGCTTGGGCAGCGTCATCGTCAGGCCCTGCACACCGGCCGTGGTCATCAGGATGAACACGACCAGCAGCACGTAGGCCAGGTCCAGCATCGGCGTAACGTTGATCGAGTCGTAGGGCTTCGCCTCTGTATTGATTTGCATGAGCGCGACCTCAGCCTGCGACCTTCTTGGTCACCAGCCCGACTTCGGTGATGTCCAGCCGCTTGCAGATTTCCAGCACCGCCGACACCTTTTCGTAGTGCGCGGCAGCGTCGCCCTTGAGCACCACCGGCAGTGCCGGGTTGGCGCTCTTGTACTGCCCGAGCCGCGCTTCGAGCGTGGCCATGTCGACCGGGTAGGCATCGAGGAACACGTCGCCGGCGGCGGTGATGGTGATGGCCTTGGTCTGCGGCTTGGCGAGCGACGACACGGTCTGCGTCTGCGGTGCCTCGACCTTGATGCCCTGCACCGAGGCGGTGGTCATGATGATGAACACCACGAGCAGCACGTAGGCCAGGTCCAGCATCGGCGTGACGTTGATTTCGTCGTAGGGCTGGTTGTCGTCCTTGACGTCGGCGGACATGGGCGGGCCTGTGCCTATCGGCCGTGAACTTCGGCGACGCGGGTGATGAACTCGTCGACGAAGATCTGCATGTCGGCGCTGATGTTCTTGATGCGCGACGCGAGGTAGTTGTAGCCGAACAGCGCCGGGATGGCGACGGCGAGGCCGGCCACCGTGGCCAGCAGCGCGGCGGCGATGCCCGGCGCGATGGCATTCACGTTCACGTCACCTGCAGCGGCGATCGCGGCGAAGGTGATCATCACGCCGACAACCGTGCCGAGCAGGCCGAGGAAGGGGCCGCCGGAAATGGCGATGGTCAGCAGCACCATCTGCGAATTGAGCTTGTGCGATTCGCGCACCAGGTCGGCGTCGATCGATGCCTTGATCGCGTCCATCGACGCACCGGTCAGTCCAGCCGCCTCGCCCTGCGCGTCGAAGCGCTTGCGGATTTCGCGCAGGCCGGCGCCGTACAGGCGGAACAGCGACGAGCTCTTGTGCGTGGCGCCCTGATCGAGCTTCAGGAAATCCGTACTGGCGCCGCGGAAGCGCTGCAGGAAGGCGCGGTTGTCGCCGTCGATGCGGCCGACCAGCAGGGCCTTGGCGATCATCACCCAGCAGCTGACGACGAACATGACGGCGAGGATGACGATGACCACCCAGGCGTCGACGGTGAGGTTGTCGATCAGGATGCCGAAATAGTTGTGGCCGCCCTCTTCGCCCTCGGCCGCGTCTTCGCGCACCGTCACGAAGGTCGCGTCGGCGCCCTGCCCGGCGGCGGCCAGCTTGATCCAGTCGGCGCTGCGCGCCGTGTTTGCCAGTTGCAGTTCGTCGAGCTCGCCGCTGTATGCGTCGCCGATCACCACCTCGGCCTGTTCGGCCGGCAGCCCGGCGTCGGCCGAAGCGACCGCTTGTCCGTCGACGTAGAGCGTCGCCTTGCCACCGCCGACCGTCGCCGCGACGTGCTGCCAGGCGCCCGGCTTCAGTGCGCCGCCGGCCACGCGGGTGGCGCCCACGTTCAGCACATAGGCGCTGTCCTCGATCTTCACCGTCAGCGTGCCCTGCCCGTACAGCGTGGCTTGTTGGGCGGCGACCGGCTTGATCCAGGCCGACATCGTCCATGCGCCGCCGACGCTGGTCGCCAGTTGCGGCGCGGCCGGCACGCGCAGCGCGGCGCCGTTGAAGATCGCCGCGTCGCCCAGCAGCGCCGCTTTCTGCAGCGTGACAGTGCCGGTTGCGGTCAGCGCGCTGGCGGACGCGTCGGCCAGCGGTGCCGCTTCGGCGAACTGCCAGGCACCGACGGTCGAGCCGTCCCAGGTCGTCTTGCTGTCCTGAGCACCACCGACCGCGGCATTGCCGAAGTAGGCATACAGCGTCGTGCTCTGGCCCGGCGCGATCAGCGGCACCTGTACCCACACGACCGCCAGTTCGTTCAGGCTGTCGTAGCGTTCGACGTGGTGCTTCAGCACCGTCTTGTCGTCGCCGGCAACGAAACGCAGGTCAGAGCCGTCGTCCTTCGCTGCGGTGAAGTCAAAATTGCCGCTGTGCAGCCGCACCGCGACCGGCACCGACGATTGCGGCGCAGTGATCGCCACGCCGGTGGCGGAGGTATCGAGCGTGATGGTGCGGCGGGCGGTCCACGCCTCGTCCCACCAGGCGTTGGCAAAAGAAGGGGCGAGCGCCAGCAGGGCGCCAAAGGCAATGATGTTTTTCATGGCAGGCAGGGAAAATTTCAGGCCGGATTCTCGCGGCCCAAGGTGTCCTTGCCATGACATGAAATATGGAGATGGATAGTCCAAACGGACTATTCCGGTTGCCATCGCGAGCAAGCTCGCTCCCACGGAACCCCGCCAGCACCGCTGATGAAGCGTGCTTCCTGTGGGAGCGACCTCTGGTCGCGATGCGGCCCCGGCCCGCCGCCGGGTTTCAGTTCAGGCCGCGATCGCGAGCAAGCTCGCTCCCACCGGTCACGGCCTCCGGCCTCAGCACCGCCGCATCCCACCCGAACGCCTCTGCAAGCCGCTCGAAAGCCGTGCCCGGCCCGCAGCGCAGTTCGATGTCGGCGCCGCTGAGCGGGTGACGGATATGCATATGTATACAGGCAAGCAGCAGCCGCGACTCGCCGCACAGGCCGGCGACGTAGCGGTTGTGCGCGCCTTTGCCATAGGTCGCGTCGCCGATGACCGGGTGGGCGATGTGCTTCAGGTGACGGCGGATCTGGTGCGTGCGGCCAGTCAGCGGCATCGCCTCGACCAGCGCGTAGCGGCTGCTCGGGTAGCGGTCTATCGCCACCGGCATTTCCGCCACAGCCAGGCGGCGGTAGCGGGTGACGGCGGGCTGCGCCGCCACCGGTTCGGCGCCCTCGCGTGCGCCGCGCGGGTCGATCGCGTCGTCAATGCGGCGCAGCGGGTGGTCGATCTCGCCCGACTCCGGCGGGTGGCCGCGCACCACGGCGAGGTAGCGCTTGGCCGGCCGGTGCTGCGCGAACTGCTGTGCCAGCACGTGTGCCGCCGCGGCGTCGAGTGCGAACACCAGCACGCCCGAGGTGCCGCGGTCCAGCCGGTGCACCGGCCACACGCGCCGACCGATCTGGTCGCGCAGCCGCTGCACCGCGAACTCGGTTTCTTGGCGATCGAGCGCCGTGCGATGCACCAGCAGGCCGGACGGCTTGTCGATGGCGATCATGACCTCGTCGCGGTACAGGATGTCGAGCATGTGGACGTCCGCTTCCATGAGAGCCGCGGATCATGCACCACCCGTTCGAGGAATGGCACGGGGAATCGATGTAAACCAAAGTGATATGCCAAAGATATGCCCGGCATGAACCTTGTCCATGATCAACATGAACATGCGCGTGCCGCGGCACCATGCGGCCGTCCGGTCCCCGCTGGCCTGCCCAGGCTGGCTGCGCTGTCGCAGCGTGCGGGGCGTATGCCACTGACCGGCCACACCACCCATCCGAGGTCGCCCAGACAATGCACTTCACGCCCGCCCCTGCCCTGCCCGACGAGGCCGAACGACTCGCCGCGCTGGCCGAGTACGCCATCCTCGATACCGACGCCGATCCGCTCTACGACGACTTCGTGCTGCTGGCCACCCGGCTGTGCGGGACACCGATGGCCTATATCAGCCTGATCGACCACGACCGCCAGTGGTTCAAGGCGCGTACCGGCGGCGGGCCGGACGAGACGCCGCGCAGCATTGCGCTGTGCAGCCACGCGATCGCGCAGCGCGACGTGTTCGTGGTCGAAGACACGCACGCCGACGTGCGCTTCGCCGGCAATCCGCTGGTGACCGGCGCGCCGCACATCCGCTTCTACGCTGGCGCGCCGCTGGTGACGCCGGAAGGTCATGCGGTCGGCGCGCTGTGCGTGGCCGATCACGTGGCACGCCAGCTCACTACCGGGCAGATCGAATCGCTGGCCGCACTGGCGCGTCACGTCGTGTCGCAACTCGAACTGCGCCGCGCCACGCTGCGCCAGGAGCGCACGCGGCGCGCACTCGAAACGTCGGAACGCCGCCTGCGCGACATGAACGAACACCTCGAAGAGCGCGTCGCCGCGCGCACGCTGGAACTGCGCCAGCTCAACGACGATCTGGCCGCCTTCGGCTACTCGTGCGCACACGACCTGCGCACGCCGCTGCGCGCCATCGACGGCTTCTCGCGCATCCTGCTGGAAGAGGCGGCGGCCAGCCTGAACGACGAACAACGCCTGTATCTGGACCGCATCGTCGCCAACACGGTGCGCATGGGCGAGCTGATCGACGCCATCCTCGATTTCTCGCGCATCGGCAGCAAGTCGCCGCAAGTACAGCGCATCAATCCGGCCGCGCTGGTGCGCGAGGTGGTCGCATCGCACCCCGGCTACCGCGACGACAAGCGCGTCAAGGTCGACATCGGCGCGCTGCCCGACACGCTGGCCGACCCGGTGCTGTTCCGGCAGGTGTGGCAGAACCTGATCGACAACGCGCTGAAGTTCTCGCGCGCGCAGCCGCGCAGCGAAGTGACTGTCGAAGGCTGGATAGAGTCGGGCCGCGCCTGCTACGCGGTCAGCGACAACGGCCCCGGCTTCGACCCGTCGCAGGCGCACCGGCTGTTCCGCGTATTCGAACGCCTGCATCCGGCGGCCGAACATCCGGGCGTGGGCGCAGGCCTGGCCATCGTGTCGCGCATCGTGTCGCGCCACGGCGGGCGCATACGCGCCGAATCACCGCCGGGCGGCGGCGCCCGCTTCATCGTCGAGATGCCGCTGGCGCGCGCCAGCGCGCTCACCCGCGCGGCCGAGCCGGAAACGGTCGCCGCCTGAACCTGCCTCACCTGACGCGAACCGGCGGACGGTGCTAGATTGACAGCACCATCCAGCGGGAGGTGAGTCATGACTGATGCGCGCACGTGTGAATACGTCGTCGACCTGACGAATCATTCCAACCGCCTGCGGCTCGAATCCGCCGTGCCGGGGCGTCCGATGAAGGTGGTGGTGCGTGACCCGGCGCATCCGGACGGGCCGGCGATCCACGGCACCGGCCTGCTCAGCGCCGACGGCCGCAGCTTCGCCATCGACATCCCGACGCCGTCGGGGCTGCACCATCAGGCCTGTGACTGGGCGAAGCTGAGCGCCGAACTGAACACCTACTCCGAGTTCGATTGACGCAAGCGGACGCGACCGCGCCGCTCAGCGCTCGCGTCGCCCGTCCGGCAGACCGAGCGCGCGCCAGCCGTCGATGCCCAGCTTCTGCAGCGTTTCGATATTGCGCTCGTAGATGCTTTCCGCCTCCGGGAAGGCATCGACCGCGCGCGTGACACTGGCCTCGCGCAACAGATGTATGGTCGGGAACGGGGCGCGGTTGGTGTAGTTGCCGATGTCGTCCGGCTCGGTATCGGCGAACTGCCACTGCGGGTGGAAGGCGGCGACCTGGATCACACCCTCGTGGCCCAATTCGCTGACGGCCTCATCGACGAGGTCGAGAAAGTCGTTGAAATCGAGAAAATCGCCGAGCAGCGAGGCGTGCATGATCAGCGTGGTATCGACCTGCTGCGGATCGGCTTCGGCAAGAAAGCTGATTTCGCGGTCGATGTCCTCCAGCAGACCGTCGAGGTGCTTCGCCTCGCTCACCACGTAACGCACCTGCTCCTTCACATATACCGCCTTGGCGAACGGGCACAGGTTGAGCCCGATGACCGCCTTCTCCATCCAGTTGCGGGTGGCGGCGATGACTTCATCCTTGTTCATCAGACAGAATCTTCCAGCAGGAATTGTTCGACCGGCGCGGTCTGCGCGATGTCCATGAACATCGGCGCGTGACCGACACCGGGTATCTCGAGCGTGCGCGCCTTAGGGCCGCGCTCGCCCATCTGCATCAGCGTGTCGTGCGTCAGCAGGTCGGATTCTGCACCGCGCACGCACAGCGTCGGGCAGCGTATCGCGTCGTACAGGTTCCACAGCTCGATGTCGCCGAGGAACTGCATGGCGGCGAGCGGCTTGCCGATGTCCGGGTCGTAACCCATTTCGAAACCGCTCTCCGCCGTCGGCCGCGTCACGTGCACGGTCAGGTGGCGCCACTGCGCGTCGGTCAGCGGGCCGAAAGGCGCGCTCACCACGCGGATATAGCGCTCGGCCTCGTCGAGCGATGCGAACTTCGGCGCCTTGCCCACGTACTCGGCGATACGGCGCAGGCTGACTGCGGTCACCACCGGACCGACGTCGTTCAGCACCATGCGCGTGATCGGCGTCTGCGGCAGCGCGGCCAGCGCCATGCCGATCAGCCCCCCCATCGACGTACCGAACCAGTGCACCTGCTCGACGCCGAGGCGGGCAATCAGCGTCACCATGTCGCCGACGTACTGCGGCACGCCGTAACCGGCCGCATCCGGCAACCAGTCACTGCGACCGCGCCCGACCACGTCGGGGCAGACGACGCGGTAATGCGCCGACAGGCGCTGCGCGAGAAAATCAAAATCGCGGCCGACCCGGGTCAGGCCGTGCACGCACACCAGCACGCGCGGATTGTCCGGATCGCCCCACTCGGCGTAGGCCATGCGGTGCAGTCCTTTCGGATTGGCGCACTGCACGTGCAGCAGCCGCGGCTGTTCGCTCACCCGCGCCCGCCCGAACCACCCCGCCACCTTGTCGATCACGCCCATGTCGCCCCCTGACCCCTAGCCCCTAGCCCCTAGCCCCTAGCCCCTAGCCCCTAGAACTCATTGTGCCAGTAGCGCGCGTCCTGCTCGCGGCTGCGTTCGATCGCAACACCCTGCGCAGTGAAGCGGTAGCGCACCGCGCCGTCGCGATCGCTGCGCCGCTGCGTCGCGCCGGCGGCCGCGTAACGCGCCGCCACGGTTGGATGCGGATGATTGAAGCGGTTGCGATAGCCGACCGCGTGCACCACCTCGCGCGCCGCGACCGCATCGACAAACGCCTGAGTGGACGAGGTGCGGCTGCCGTGATGCGGACTGACCAGCAGGTATGCAGCAAGCGGCGCGCCTGCCACCACCAGCGCGCTTTCGCCGTCGGCCAGCAGGTCGCCGGTGATCAGCGCGACGCCGTGCGCCGACTGCACCCGCAGTACGCAGGACAGCGCGTTGCTCGAACGCGCACCGCGCGCCACAGCACCCGGCGGCGGGTGAAGCAGTTCGAAGCGCACGCCGTCGACCGACCACCTTTGCCCGGCGGCGCAGTCTTCCGTGTCGGGCCGCAGCAGGCGCAGACCGTCGTGCGCCGGTACCGACGACAGCACACGGTCAACCGGCATGCCGTCGATCAGCGAGGCGGCGCCGCCCGAATGGTCGCTGTCGGCGTGGCTGACCAGCAGCAGATCGAGCCGGCGCACGCCGCTGGCGCGCAGATAGGGCAGCAGCAGGCGTTCGCCGGCATCGGCTTCCGCGCCATAGCGCGGGCCGGTGTCGAACACCAGGTCGTGCGCCGCCGTCTGCACGTGCACCGCCAGCCCCTGCCCGACGTCGAGCACGGTGACCGTCATGTCGCCGGGCGAAGGTCGCTGCGGCGTGAAGAGCAGCAAGGGCAGCATCAGCGGCAATGCGAGAACGCGCCCGCTCCACCCGGCGGGCGCCAGCGCACAGCCGGCGCCGACGACACCAGCCAGCACCGCCCACGGCGGCGGCGCAGCGCCGTGCCACAGCGCCCAGTCCGGCGTCGTCAGCGTTGCCGCAATGCTCATCAGCACCGACGTCAGCGCATGCGCACAGATGAGCAGCAGGTCGACGGGCAGCAGCACCGCCAGCAGGGCGAGCGGCGTGATCAGCCCGCTGACCAGCGGTATCGCGAACAGATTGACCAGCGGTGCCAGCAGCGACATGCGGCCGAACAGCGCCAGCGTCAGCGGCGCCAGCCCGACGGTGATCGCCGCCTGCGCGCGCAGCCAGCGACGCAGTGGATGACGGGGGCCCAGTTCGCTCGTGGCGGCATAGAACAGCACCGCCACTGCACCGAAGGACAGCCAGAAGCCGGCGTCTATCACGGCCAGCGGATGCAGCGGCAGCACGACGGCGACCGCCAGCGCCAGCGCGTGCGATGGCGACGAGAAGCGCCCGGCGAGCAGCGCAAGTCCGGCAGCGGCGAGCATGATCAGCGTGCGCTGCGCCGGGATGCCGAAGCCGGCCAGCGCGCAGTAGGCAGCGGCGGCCAGCAGCCCGGCCAGTACCCCCGCCCGCTGTGCCGGACAGCGCAGCGCCAGTATCGGAACGCGACGCCAGACGGCCGCACACAGCCATCCGGCCAGCGCCGCCACCATGGTCACGTGCAGGCCGGAAATCGACACCAGATGGGTCAGGCCGGCACGCTCGAACAGGTCCCACTGTGCCGGCGAAATGGCGCGCTGGTCGCCGATCGCCAGCGCGATCAGCACGCCCGCCCACGGATGGGTGACGGACACACCGTCGACGACGCCGAGCACGCGTTCGAAGCGCGCGCGTACCGCCTGCCGCGCGCGCTGCACCGCGTTGCCGACGCCTGCCGCTTCGGCATCGAGCATGCGCGGCACGGCGTCGCCGGAAATGCGTACATGACCGGTGGCGCCGATGCCGCGTGCGAACAGCCAGCCTTCGTAATCGAAGCCGTGCGGATTCATGTTGCCGTGCGGCCGTTTCAGTCGCACGCGCAGCTGCCAGCGACTGCCGGCCAGCAGCGCGGGGCGCGCCCACGACGCCTGCTCGCCGCGCGCGTCGTACCAGTTCAGCACGATGCGCGGCGGCACGCCGGGCGGCGCCCGCTCGACCTCGAAATCGAAGCGCAGGCCGCGCTCGGTGCGCATGGGCAGGCCGGCGACAACGCCGACGATGTCGATGTCACGTCCTTCGAGCGCGCCGTCCAGACGCCGGTCGAGCTGTGTCAGCCCCCAGCCGGCCGCCCAGCAGAACGACGCCAGCAGTACGCCGAGACAGGACAGCCCACGCCAGCGACGGCCGGCGAGCATGCACACCAGCGCCAGCACCGCCAGCGCGCCGATCTGCGGCCAGTCGGGCAGCCGTGCGAGCCGCGACGCCAGGAAGGCGCCGGCCACCAGTGACGATGCGAGGCGGATGGACATTCATCGATTATCGCCCATCAACCCATATGGCATATATGGATGGCACTCTCTGCCGCGCACGGCCGGAACCTCCGCCCGCGGCGCCGATCCAGAGCAGGCAGGATGCGACGTCGGCCACGCCCCGGCGGCTCGTCTTGAAGCTACGCTGTGCGCGACGACCGGCCCCCACACATGAAGAAAATCATCCGCAGTTACTTGCCCGACACCGAAAGCCTGCGCCGCAACCGCTGGCTGGCGCCCTTTGCCGATACGCTGGGCCACCCGCGCCTGTGGCGGCTGAACCGCCACAGCTGCGCCGGCGGCGTCGCGGTTGGCCTGTTCGCCGGACTGATCCCCGGACCGCTGCAGATCCTGAGCGCCGCCCTGCTGTCGGTGCTGTTGCGGGTGAACCTGCCGCTGGCGATGGTGGTCACCTTCTACAGCAACCCGCTCACCATCGTGCCGCTGTACGCGGTCGCCTGGGCCTACGGCCGGCTGGTGATGCCGCTGCTCGGTCTGCAGATGCCGGAGGGCGCGCGCTTCCAGGCACCCGTCATTCCCGACGATGCCGGTTTCACCGGCTGGATCGAGGCGCTGACCCACTGGTTCTTCGCGCTCGGCGAACCGCTGCTGATCGGTCTGCCGCTGCTTGCGCTGACGCTGGCCGGGCTCGGCTATGTCGCCGTGCTCGGCAGTTGGCGCTGGCATCTCGTCCGCAACTGGCGCCGCCGCGCCGAACGCCGAAGAAAGCCAGAATGCTGACCGGCGACAAGTTCGCGCTCTACCAGCGCTTCGGCGGTGACCTCGACGCCCGCACGCGGATGGCACTGGACACGCGCGCGCTGCTGTCGGACGAGGAGTGGGCGCTGATCGACGAACTGCGCATGCAGATCGCCGTGGTCAGATCCGGGCGCGCATCGGAAGCGTTCGCGATGACGGTGCGGCTGCGGCTGGACGAGATCGCCGACGCCGATCTGCGCGCGGCCTTGTGGGGCAGCGCGCTGCCGTAGCGCCGCGCACCGTCGTCCGCCGTGTCGCGGCCAAGGCCGCTCCCACAGGGGCGATGCGCCCGATCCACGACCTGAGCCGGCACCGGGGTTCTGTGGGAGGGGTTTCTGACCCCGACTGCGGCGGGATCGAAGCCTGCGGATGGCGGAGGCCGCGTCGCGGCCAGAAAACCACTCCCACAGGGCAGGCGCCCGAGTCGCGGCCGGAGCGTGAGCCGGAGTTCTGTGGGAGGGGTCTTCTGACCCCGACTGCGGCCGAGATCGAGGCCTGCGAGCGGCGAAGGCCGTGTCGCGGTCAGAAGACCGCTCCCAAAGGGCAGGCGCTCGAGTCGCTGCCGGAGCGTGAGCCGGAGTTCGGTAGGAGGGGGTTTCTGACCCCGACTGCGGCCCGTGTCGACGCAGGCGGTCCGCAGTGGCCGTGTCGCGGCCAAAGGTGAACCGACAGCAGAGCGCCGGCGATCTTCCCGCGAGGCCGCGGCAGCCCGGGTCAGAACCGGCCGTCCACCAGCCGCACCGTGCGGTCGGTGCGCGCGGCCAGCCGCTCGTCGTGGGTGACGATGACGAAGCTGGTGCCGCGGGTGCGGCTCAGCGTCAGCATAAGGTCGAACACGCCGTCGGCGGTGCGGCTGTCGAGGTTGCCGGTCGGTTCGTCGGCCAGCACGCAGGCCGGCTGCGTCACCAGCGCGCGGGCAATGGCGACGCGCTGGCGCTCGCCGCCCGACAGTTCACCCGGCTGGTGCTCAACCCGATGCGCCAGCCCGACTTCGGCCAGCATGGCCGCGGCCGCCTCGCGTGCCTGGGTGCGCGTCTGCCGGCGGATCATCAGCGGCATCGCCACGTTGTCCAGCGCCGAGAACTCGGCCAGCAGGTGGTGGAACTGGTAGACGAAACCCAGCGCGCGGTTGCGCAGGCTGCCGCGCGCCGCCTCGCCGAGCGACGAATAGTCCTGACCGAGCAGCGTCACGCTGCCCGCGGTCGGCACGTCGAGCCCGCCCAGCAGGTGCAGCAGCGTGCTCTTGCCGGAGCCGCTGGCGCCGACGATGGCCACGCGCTCGCCGCGCATCACATCCAGATCGACGCCGGACAGCACCGGCACCTCGACCTTGCCCTGATGGAACACCTTGGTCAGCCCACGGCAGCTCAGCACGATGTCACTCATAGCGCAGCGCCTCCGCCGGTTGCACGCGCGACGCGCGCCAGCTCGGGTACAGCGTGGCGACCAGGGTCAGCACGCCGCCGATCAGCGTCACCGTGACGACGTCGCTCATCAGGATTTCCGACGGCAGTTCGGGAATGAAATACACCTCGGACGACCACAGCGACACGCCGACGATCTTTTCGATGGCCGGCACCACGACGTCGAGATTGGCCGCCAGCAGCACACCACCGGCCACGCCGAGCAGCAGGCCGAAGCCGCCGATGACGGCGCCCTGCACGACGAACACCGCCATCATGCTGGCGGGACTGGCGCCCAGCGTGCGCAGAATGGCGATGTCGGCCTGCTTGTCGGTCACCACCATGATGAGCATGGACACGATGTTGAAGGCGGCCACTGCCACGATGAGCGACAGGATGATGAACATCATGTTCTTCTCGATCGCGATGGCGCGGAAGAAGTTGGCGTGCTGGCGCGTCCAGTCGCCGACCAGCAGTTCCTGACCGGACAGCTGTTCGTGCAGTTCGCGCGCCACGCGCGGCGCGTCGAACAGGTCACCCAGCTTCAGGCGCACGCCGGACACGCGGTCTTCCATCCGGTACAGCGTCTGCGCGTCCTGCATGTGGATCAGTGCGAGGCTGGCGTCGTATTCGAAATGGCCCGCCTCGAACACGCCGACCACGGTGAACTGCTTGAGTCGCGGCAGCACGGCGGCCGGCGTCACCAGCCCCTGCGGCGCGATCAACGTCACCTTGTCGCCCATCTGCACCTGCAGCGCGCGCGCCAGTTCGATGCCCAGCACCACACCGTAGCCGCCGGGCTGCAGATCGGTGAGCTTGCCGGCGCGCATGTGCTGGCTGAAGTCGGCCACGCCGTCCTCGGCTGCCGGCAGCACGCCGCGCACCATGGCACCGCGCACCGTCTGGTCGAAGGACAGCATGGCCTGTTCGCTGACGTAGGGCGCGGCTGCCTTGACCTCGGGATTCTTCAGCACGGCGTCGGCCACCTGCTGCCAGTCGGCCAGCTCGTTGTCGTAGCCGGTCACCTGGATGTGCGAGGCGACGCCGAGGATGCGGGTGCGCAACTCCTTCTGGAAGCCGTTCATCACCGACAGCACGGTGATCAGCGCTGCCACCCCGAGCGCCAGCCCGAAGGTGGAGATCAGGGAAATGAAGGAAATGAAGCCGTTGCGCCGTTTCGCCCGCACATAGCGCAGGCCGAGCAGGATTTCGTAGTTCATGGGGTCGGCATGGTACCGGATGGCGGCCGCGCGCCCGCCAGGGATGATGCGGCAGCGCCGTGTCGGATTGCGCCGACCGGGCACCGGCCAGTCCCCCGCGCGGCGTGCCGCAAGCCGGGTAAACTCGCGCCCATGTCCCTGCATCTCGTCCTCCCCGGCCTGCTCTGGCCGTCGACTTCACCGCTGCCGCCCCCCCGCACCCCGGCGCTGTCGCTGCTGCTGGGCCGCGGTCGCCGGACCTCCCGGGCCGCGCGGGCGCCCGAACACCTGCTGGCCGAGCTGTTCGGCCTCGACGAGCGGGCGCCGCTCGGCGCGCTGCGCTGGGCCGGCACCGGCGAGCCGGCCGACACCCGCTGCTGGCTGGCGGCCGACGCCACCCATCTGCGCTTTGCACGCGACGCGCTGATGCTGACCGACCGCCCGGATGTCGCGCCCGACGCTCACGAGGCGGCCGCGCTGGCCGCCTCGTGGAACGCCCACTTTGCCAGCGTCGGCTGGCTGCACCTGCCGGCCGGCGGGCACGGCCATCTGTCGCTGCTCGAGCCGTTGCGGGTCGACACCGTGCCGCCGGGTGCCGCCCTCGGCCGCAAGATCGACGCATCGATGCCCTCCGGCCCCGACGGCGCGAAGCTGCGCCAGTGGATGAACGAAACGCAGATGCTGTTCCACGACCACCCGGTCAACGCCGCGCGCGAAGAGGCCGGGCGGCCGGCCATCAACAGCCTGTGGTTCTGGGGCGCAGGCAGCTTGCCGGTACGGGCCGACATCCCCTGCATGCAGCTGTGGGCTGACGACCCGCTGGCGCACGGACTGGCACACGCCGCTGGCGTGCGCGCCGCGCCGCTGCCGGACAAGACCGGCGTCGCGCTGCAGGAAGGCAACCTCGTGCTGCTGCAGGACGCGCTGGCGCCGGCCCTTTACCTGGACGCCGTCGCCTGGACGCAGGCGGTCGAGGCACTCGACCGCGACTGGATCGCGCCAGCACTTGACGCGCTGCGCCGCGGCGACGTGCAGTCGGTCACTGTGCGCCTCAGCGGCGACGAAGCCGCCATCGCCGTGACCACCGAGCGCCGCGACCTGTGGAAATTCTGGCGCCGCCCGCACCCTCTGACCCCGGGTCCCTGACCCCCAGCCCCTAGCCCCTAAAAAAACAGTGACCCTCATCCTCAATCGCACCATCCCGGCGCGCAGTTCCGCCCTGCTCGAACAGCAGGGCATCCATCCGCTGCTGGCCCGGCTGTATGCCGCGCGCGGCGTGCAGGACCGCAGCCAGATCGACTATTCGCTGAAGGCGCTGCTGCCGCCCGACGCGCTGACCGGCACCACTGAAGCGGCGCAGATGCTGGCCGACGCGATCGAGGCCGACGCGCGCCTGCTCATCGTCGCCGACTACGACTGTGACGGCGCCACCGCCTGCGCCCTCGGCATCCGCGCGCTGCGGGCGATGGGCGCCAACGTGAACTACCTCGTTCCGAACCGCTTCGAGTACGGCTACGGGCTGACGCCGGAAATCGTCGATCTCGCGGCGCACGCCGAGCCGGACATCATCATCACGGTGGACAACGGCATCGCCAGCGTCGAGGGCGTGGCGCGCGCCAACGAACTGGGCATGTCGGTGCTGGTGACCGACCATCACCTGCCGGGCGACGAACTGCCGCTGGCCGACGTGATCGTCAATCCGAACCAGCCGGGCTGCGCCTTCCCGAGCAAAGCCATCGCCGGCTGCGGCGTCATGTTCTACGTCATGCTGGCGCTGCGCGCCGAACTGCGCCGGCGCGGCGCCTTCGCCGGCCGCGAGGAGCCCAACCTCGGCAATCTGCTCGATCTGGTCGCGCTCGGCACGGTGGCCGACGTGGTGAAGCTGGACCACAACAACCGCGTGCTGGTGACCCAGGGCATGCAGCGCATCCGCGGCGGCAAGCTCACGCCGGGCCTGCGCGCACTGTTCGCCGCCGCCGGCCGCGAGCCGGAGCGCGCCACCTCCTTCGATCTCGGCTTCGCCATCGGCCCGCGTCTGAATGCGGCCGGCCGGCTGTCCGACATGTCGCTCGGCATCGAATGCCTGATCACCGACGACTTCGCGCGCGCGCTGTCGCTCGCGCAGCAACTGGACGCGATGAACCGCGAGCGGCGCGAGATCGAACAGGGCATGCAGGAAGAGGCGGAAGCGCAGCTGGCCGGCATCGACATCGGCGAATCGAAATCGCTGGCGCTGTTCCACCCGGACTGGCACCAGGGCGTGATCGGCATCGTCGCCTCGCGTGTCAAGGAACGTGCACACCGGCCGACCATCGCCTTCGCGCGCGGCAACGAGGGCGAAATCAAGGGTTCCGGCCGCTCGATACCCGGCCTGCACCTGCGCGACGCGCTCGATCTGGTGTCCAAGCGCGAACCCGGCCTGCTCCTCCGCTTCGGCGGCCACGCGATGGCGGCCGGCCTGACCGTGCACGAGCACGATTTCGAGCGCTTCCGTGACGCCTTCGAACAGGCAGTCGCCGACATGGTGGAACCTTCGGCGCTGACCCGCACCATAGAGACCGACGGCGCGCTCGAAGCGTCGCTGATGAATCTGCACGCGGCGACACTGATGGAAGCCGAAACCTGGGGCCAGGGCTTTCCGCCGCCGGTGTTCGCCGACTGTTTCGAGGTGCGCAACCAGCGCCTGCTGAAGGACAAGCACCTGAAACTGTCGCTGGCGAAGGACGGTAACGTGTTCGATGCAATATGGTTCAACCGCGCCGAGCCGCTGCCCGAACGGGTGACCGCCGCGTACCGGCTGGACATCAACGAGTACCAGGGCGTGCGCCGGGTGCAGCTGATGGTGGAACACGCCGAGCCGGCCTGATCCGGATGCATTACAGGAGCGCGGTACGCGCGCCTGCCAGACCCGGGCCTGTCAGCGGCGACGCCGTCCCGGGCGTTATCGCTGACGATCTCAACGAAGGACGACGACCATGTCTCACGACCGCTTCTTCCGCCGCGAAATGAGCCGCCGCGACTTTCTGTGGCTGTCCGGCATCGCCGGCGCCGCCGTGACGCTGCCGCAACTTTCCGGCTGTGCCACCGACCCGATCACCGGCCAGCAGGTGCTGGTCGGCCTGTCGGAGCAGGACGAGATCGGCATCGACCGCAAGCACTCGCCGCAGCAGTTCTCGTCCGACTACGGCGCAGTTCAGGACGCCGAGCTGAACCGCTACGTGAACGACATCGAACTGTCGCTGGCGAAGAACACGCATCGACCCGATGTCCCTTACAGCGCGCGCGTCGTCAACGCCAACTACATCAACGCCTACACCTTCCCGGGCGGCAGCATGGCGTGCACGCGCGGCATCATGCTGGACATGGACAGCGAAGACGAGCTGGCGGCCCTGCTCGGCCATGAGACCGGACACGTGAACGCGCGCCACAGCGCCAAGCAGGCCGGGCGCACGATGGTGGCGCAGGTCGGCGCGACGGCGGTCAATGTCGCGGTCGCAATGTCCGACTACCGCGGTGCGGCGCCGCTCGCCAACATCGCCACCCAGGTCGGCGCCAGCGCGCTGCTGGCCGGCTACTCGCGCGCCGACGAACGGCAGGCCGACGCGCTGGGGCTGGAATACATGACCCGCGCCGGCTACAACCCGGACGGCATGGTGAATCTGATGGACATGCTGCGCAGCCAGCACAAGGAGAAGCCCAGCCTGCTGCAGACCATGTTCTCGTCGCACCCGATGTCGGACGAGCGCTACGCCACCGCCGAGCGGGAAGCGCTGGACACCTACGGCAGCCTGCGCAACAAGAAGCTGTCGCGCGAGCGCTACATGGACCACACGGCAGGCCTGCGCAAGCTCGCCCCGGCAATCAAGTCGCAGCAGGAAGGCGAGTCGCTGATGGCGAAGAAGTCGCTGGACGACGCCGAAACGCGCTTCGCGCAGTCGCTCAAGGTCGCGCCGGACGACTACTGCGGCAATGTGCTGATGGGCAAGTGCCTGCTGGCGCAGAAGCAGTACGCCGACGCAGACCGCCACTTCGCGCGCGCCGCCGAGGTGTATCCCGGCGAGGGCCAGGCCATGTATCAGCGCGGCGTGTCGAAGCTGGCGCTGGGCCGGGCGCCGGAGGCGCTGGCCGCCTTCAACGCCTACGACCGCGTGCTGCCGGGCAATCCGACCACGCTGTTCCTGAAGGGGGTCGCCTACGAAACGATGCAGGACAAGCGCGCCGCCAGCCAGCACTACGCCGCCTACATCCGCAGCGGCAGCAAGGACGCGCAGGCCCAGTTCGCCTACCAGCGACTGCAGGCCTGGGGTGTCGTCAAGTAGCCCGACGCATGCGCCGACCGGGATCTGCATACATTTGTGTCGGACACCGGATGCGCGGCCGGCCGGTCGCAGCCAGCCGCGCCGCAGGGCGTGAAGCGCCGGAAAAATGGCATTCCGTCGTCACGCTGCAGTGCGCCTTGTGACGGATTCCCGGCAGGGTTAGCATCGCGCGGCGTCGTTTTTTGTCTGTTGCCGGCAACCCCCTGCAACGGACAGTACGAAGCACCCACCACCACGAGGAGGAGCATCAACCATGTCTGAACAGAACAAGACGCAGTCGGCCCGCCGCAACTTCCTGGCCAAGGCTGCAGGCACTGCCGCCGGTACCGCCGCCATCGCCTTCCCCAGCATTTCCGTCGCCCAATCCCCGGTCACCCTGCGCTTCCAGTCGACCTGGCCGGCGAAGGACATCTTCCACGAATTCGCCCAGGACTACGCCAAGCTGGTCAATGACATGTCCGGCGGTCGCCTCAAGATCGACGTGCTGCCCGCCGGTTCGGTGGTGAAGGCCTTCGACCTGCTGGACGCGGTCAACAAGGGCACGCTCGACGGCGGCCATGGCGTGATCGCCTACTGGTACGGCAAGAATTCCGCGCTGGCGCTGTGGGGCTCCGGCCCGGCCTTCGGCATGGACGCCAACATGCTGCTGGCGTGGCACGAATTCGGCGGCGGCAAGGCGCTGCTGGACGAGATCTACAAGAGCCTGAACATGGACGTCGTGTCCTACATGTACGGCCCGATGCCGACCCAGCCGCTCGGCTGGTTCAAGAAGCCGGTCACCAAGGCCGAGGACATGAAGGGCCTGAAGTTCCGTACCGTCGGCCTGTCGATCGACGTATTCACCGACATGGGTGTGTCGGTCAATGCGCTGCCCGGCGGTGAAATCGTGCCGGCGATGGACCGCGGTCTGCTCGACGCCGCCGAGTTCAACAACGCCGCCTCCGACCAGGTGCTCGGCTTCCCCGACGTGTCCAAGGTATGCATGCTGCAGAGCTTCCACCAGGCCTCGGAACAGTTCGAAATCCTGTTCAACAAGAAGCGGCTCGAAGCGCTGCCGGCCGACCTGCGCGCCATCATCAGCAACGCCGTACCCGCCGCATCGGCCGAAATGTCGTGGAAGGCGATCGACCGCTACTCCACCGCCTACCAGGAAATGCAGGAAAAGCAGGGCGTCAAGTTCTACAAGACGCCGGATGCCATCCTGAAGGCTCAATTGGCGGCCTGGGACAAGGTTGCGGGCAAGAAGGCGGAAGAGAACCCGATGTTCAAGAAGGTGCTCGAGTCGCAGCGCGCATTCGCCAAGCGGACCGCGAAGTGGCAGAACGACACCACGGTGAACTACCGCATGGCCTACGACCACTTCTTCGGCAAGAAGGGCTGAGGGTCGTAGCGCAGAAGACAAGCCGGCGTCTCCAAAAGGGGCGCCGGTTTTTTTGACGCCATTTTCCGGGACGGGCGCCCACAGGCGCCCGGCATATGCCATGCAAAAACTGCTGCTTCGCGTCGACCGGTTCAATACCTGGGTCGGCCATGCCTTCGCGTGGACCATCGTCGCACTGACACTGCTCATCACCTGGGAGGTGTTCTCGCGCTACGCGCTGAACACGCCCCACGCCTGGGTATTCGATGCCACCTACATGCTCTACGGCGCGCTGTTCATGATGGCCGGCGCCTACACGCTGGCCACCAGCGGCCACGTCCGCGGCGATGTGCTGTACGGCTTCTTCGAGCCGCGCACGCAGGCCACGCTGGACCTCATCCTCTACTTCGTGTTCTTCATCCCCGGCGTGCTCGCATTGTGCTGGGCCGGCTGGGACTTCTTCACCGAGTCGATGGCGATCAACGAGCATTCGTCCGTCACCTCCGACGGTCCGCCCATCTATCCGTTCAAGGCCATCATTCCGCTGGCCGGCGCCGCACTGATGCTGCAGGGCGTGGTTGAAATCCTGCGCTGCATCGTCTGCATCCAGCAGGGCGAATGGCCGTCGCGCACGCAGGACGTGGAAGAGGTGGACGTCGAGAAGCTGCGCCACATGGTGCACGCCGACTTGCCCGAGAACGAAAACGCAGGGAGTACGAAATGAAAAAGGAACTGCGATTCGGCTTCGGCCTGATGGCGATCATCATCGTCGCCACCGCCGTCCTGATGCCGGCGCCGTCGGAATGGACCGGCGGCCACCTCGGCCTGCTGATGCTGGCGCTGGTGGTCGTGGCCATCATGCTGGGCTTCCCGACCGCCTTTACGCTGATGGGCATGGGCGTGCTGTTCGCGTGGCTGGCCTACCGGATGCAGAACCCGGCCATCGCTACCCAGCAGACGCTGGACCTGATGGTGCAGCGCGCCTTCTCGGTCATGACCAATGACGTGCTGATCTCGATCCCGCTGTTCGTGTTCATGGGCTATCTGGTCGAGCGCGCCAACCTGATCGAGAAGCTGTTCAAGAGCCTGCATCTGGCGATGGCCCGCATCCCGGGGTCACTGGCGGTGGCGACGCTGGTCACCTGCGCCATCTTCGCCACGGCCACCGGCATCGTCGGCGCGGTTGTGACGCTGATGGGCCTGCTTGCGCTGCCTGCCATGCTGCGTTCCGGCTACGACATCCGGCTGTCCGCCGGCGTCATCACGGCCGGCGGCTGCCTGGGCATCCTGATCCCGCCGTCGGTCATGCTGATCGTCTATGGCGCCACGGCCGGCGTTTCGGTGGTCAAGCTGTACGCAGGCGCCTTCTTCCCGGGCCTGATGCTGGCCGGCCTCTACATGCTGTACGTGGTCATCGTCGCCAAGCTGCGTCCGGACATGGCACCTCCGCTGCCGGATTCCGAGCGTCAGGTGAAGCTGCCGCCGACAGCGGCCAGCGTGGCAAGCCAGTACGGCCGCCGTGCGGTACCGGCGCTGCTCGCCGCACTGAAGGGCCCGCGCAACGCCGAAGCCTCTACTGGCTCGCTGGTGAGTCAGCTCGGCATTGCCCTGCTGCCGCTGATCGTCGCCGCGATCGCCCTGACCGCCATCCACGGCTCGCTGACCGCGCCGAAGGCGGTGGCCGAAGTGCTGCCGGACAGCATGCAGTCCTTCGACAGCGGCTACTCAACCAGCGACCTGGCGGAGCCGCCGGCTGACGAAGGGGGCCTGCAGGAACCGCCGGCCGAAGATGGTCTGCAGGAGCCGCCGAAGGAAGGCGGCGACTTGGCCGAGCCGCCGGCCGCCGAGCCGGTCGCCAAGGATGCCGCTGCGCCGCCGGCCGCCGAGCCCGCCGCCGCGCCAGCGGAAGCGCTGGCCGCGCCGCTGAGCTTCTGGATCGCCGTCATCGTCTGCGCCGTGCTGCTGCTCGGCTACTACGCGATGCTCAGCTTCGAGCGGCTCGAAATCTTCAAGATGCTGCTGTCGTCCTTCTTCCCGCTGGCCATCCTGATCCTGGCGGTGCTCGGCACCATCGTGTTCGGTCTTGCCACGCCGACCGAGGCGGCGGCGATCGGCGCCTCCGGCGGCGCCCTGCTGGCGGCGGCCTACGGCCAGCTGAACATGGGGGTGATCAAGGAGTCGGTTTTTCTGACCGCCAAGACCTCGGCCATGGTGTGCTGGCTGTTTGTCGGCAGCGCCATCTTCTCGGCGGCGTTCGCTCTGCTGGGCGGTCAGGAACTGGTGGAGAAGTTCGTACTGTCGATGGACCTGACGCCTATCCAGTTCATGATCCTGGCGCAGTTCATCATCTTCATCCTGGGCTGGCCGCTGGAATGGACGGAAATCATCGTCATCTTCATGCCGATCTTCATCCCGCTGCTGGCGCACTTCAACATCGACCCGCTGTTCTTCGGCCTGCTGGTGGCGATGAACCTGCAGACAGCCTTCCTGTCGCCGCCAGTCGCGATGTCGGCCTTCTACCTGAAGGGGGTGGCACCGCCGCATGTGACGCTGAACCAGATCTTCGCCGGCATGATGCCCTTCATGGGCATACAGGTGATCGCGCTGATCCTGCTCTATCTCTTCCCGGGCATCGGCATGTGGCTGCCCAACTATCTGTATAACTGAGTACAGCGGTACAGATGGACGGACCACGGCGCTTCGGCGCCGTGGTCTTTTTTTGCACTGCCGTAGAATCGCCCCGATGCTCTCTTCCGAACAGACCCGCCTGCTGATCCGGCTCCGCTGGACCGCTTTCTTCCTGCTCGCTGGCGCCTACGTGCTGGTGTTCTTCCACCGCACCGCACCCGCCGCGATCGCCGGCGAACTGGCACGCGACTTCAACGTCGGCCCGGCCTCACTCGGCGCGCTGGCCTCCAGCTATTTCTGGATCTACATGGTGATGCAGATCCCGACCGGGGTGCTGGCCGACACGCTGGGCCCGCGGCGCATCGTCGCGCTCGGCGGCGTGATCGCCGGTATCGGCTCGATCACCTTCGCCCTGGCCGACACGCTGGGGGTCGCGGTGATCGGCCGCACGCTGGTCGGCCTCGGCGTGTCCTTCCCCTTCATCGCGCTGCTCAAGATCAACGCAGCGTGGTTCCCGGAACGCCGTTTCGCCACGCTGAACGGCGTCACCATGTTCATCGGCAATCTGGGTGCCGCCAGCGCGGCGCTGCCGCTGGCGTGGGTGGTGACGACGGTGTCCTGGCGCACGGTATTCGTCGCACTCGGCCTGCTGTCCATGCTGCTCGCACTGGTCACCTGGCTGCGTGTGCGCGACCGGCCAGAGGACGCCGGCCTGCCCACCATGCGCGAACTGGACGGCAAGCCGGCACACGCGCCGCTGCCGGTCGGCGACTGGCGGGCCGGGCTGCGGCAGGTGGCCTGCAACCGCGCCAGCTGGCCGGGGCTGTTCGTCAACGCCGGCATCGCCGGCAGCCTCTTTTCCTTCGCCGGCCTGTGGGGCGTGCCCTATCTGATGGCGGCGCACGGCATGGAACGCGCGGTCGCCGCGCAACACACCACGCTGCTGCTGGTCATCTTCGCCTGCAGCTGCCTGTTCATCGGCCGCCTGTCCGACCACCTGCGCCGGCGCAAGCCGGTCATGCTGAGCTATGCCGCGCTCTACGTCACCGGCTGGCTGCCCTTCGTCCTCGCCGATGGCCCGCTACCGCTGCTGGCGACCTATGCCACGTGCGCGCTGATCGGCGTGTCCGCTGCCGCGTTCTCGCTGACCTGGGCCTGCGCTAAGGAAGTGAACCCGCCGGCGCTGTCCGGCATGGCCACCAGCCTGGTCAACGTCGGCTGCTTTCTCGGCGCCGCCTTGCTGCAGCCGCTGGTCGGCTGGGTGATCGAGCTGTATTCGCCGTCGATCGCCGAAGCGACGCACGAAGCGGTGACCATGGGCATACGCGTGCTCGCCGTCGCCGCGCTGGGTGGCTTCGTTGCGGCCTGCTTCATCCGCGAAACCGGTGGCCGCAACCTGACGGAGTCGCACGCATGAACGCGCTGGTCGGCCTGATGGTGCAGGTGATGCTGCCGCTTTCGCTGCTGGTGGCGGCCGGCGGATGGTGGGCGGCGCGCATGGGCGAAGGACGCGATGCCGACGTGCTGCGTGCGCAGCTGAACCGGCTGGTGCTCTACGTCTTCTACCCGGCCATCCTGTTCGCGGTGGCGGCCAGCACACCGATCAGCCTCGACCTGCTGACCGTGCCCTTCCTGGTCGGCGTCGGCACGCTGGCCAATGGCGCCCTGCTCTACGTGCTGCTGTGGAGGACGCGCCTGGGTGCGAAGCTGCACGACACGACGCGCGCCGCCATCATGCTCGGCGGCATGTTCGGCAACACTTTCAACGTCGGTGCGCCGGTGCTCGAGTTTTTCTTCGGCAATGGCGCGATGCGCTACGCCATCTTCAACGACATGTTCATGACCATGCCCTTCGTGTGGACGCTGGGCGTGTGGATCGCCACCCGTCTTGGTTCGCACGCCGAAGGCGAGCGGCCGGACGTGTTGCGTACCGTGCTGATGATGCCGCCGATCTGGGCCTTCGTGCTCGGCCTCGGCGCCCAGTACACCGGGCTGGCCTACCCGCCGCTGGTGCAGGCGGCGCGCTTCATCGGCCAGGCGGCGATTCCGGTCATCATCTTCGTGCTGGGCATGACCATTCCGTGGCGCCGGCTGGTGCCGCGCACCGAAATCCTGGTCGCCTCCGGCGTCAAGCTGCTGGTCGCGCCGCTGCTGATCTGGGGGCTGGTGCTGCTGGTGTCCGATACGCCGAACGAGGCGCAGCGCGCATCGCTGGTCGAGTGCGCCACGCCCACCTTCATGACCTCGCTGCTGCTGGCCGAGCGCTTCAAGATCGACGCCGCCGCCTCGGCGCTGCTGATCGGCTGGAGCACGCTGCTGTTCTGGCTGTCGCTGCCGCTGCTGATGGGGCTGGGCCTGTTCGGTTGACGCTCGCCGCCGGCGCCTTACCGTCGGGACGGCGTGCTGCAGCGGGCCAGGGCGGACTTTGCGCCGTCATCGCCCGGATCGATCAGCGGCAGCAGCGCGGCCAGCGGGTTCACCAGTGCCAGCGCCGCCGCCGGCAGCAGACGGGCCAACAGAGGACCTTTTTCGAGCGACACCTCAGGCTGGGCGAAATGGCCGGTGATCCGCACTGGCGTGCGCAGGCTGAGCGGCGATATGTCCTTCGGTGCAGCACGCGCCACCAGGTCCAGTCTTTCGTCGACCAGCGACAGCGAGCCGTCTGCGCTGAGCGTCGAATCGGCCGTGTCGACGCGCGCGCTCGCTACCGTCACGCGGCCCTTGCGCACCTGCAGATCGGCGACACCGCAGGTCACGGGCAGCGCGGCGTCGCCGCTCAGCATGACACCCAGCGCCTGGGCGACGTCGATGCCGGCCGCTTCGACCGCCAGGTGCGACACGCGTCCCTGCGTCCACACCAGCGCCGCATGACCGTCGGACGACGCCAGCAACTCGGCTGTTGACCGCCCCTGACCGCGCAGTTCGATGCGACCACCGACGCGCCCGGCGACGTAGGGCGGCGCGTCTGCGGCGCGCGGCTGACGTATCCACTCCTCCAGCCGCAGCCCGCCGCCACGCAGCTGCACGTCCCACTGCGCAATGTCGCCACGACCGTCGAGACCGATGCGACCGGTGAGCCAGCCCTGCGCCAGCCGAGCTTCGATGTCGCGGATGTCGAGCACGCCGTCGGCAAGGCGCAGGCTGCCGCGCAACGGTGCGATCGCCTGCAGCGCGTCGCTGCCCGATTCGAAGCGCTCGATGTCGATGCGTACGTCGGCATTCATGGCACGCAAGGACGGCAGATCGAAGCGGCGGTCCGGCAATACGCGTCCATTGCGCCGCGCGGAGGATTGCTCGCCCGCCGGTACGCCCACCGCCGGACCGAGATCGGCCAGCCAGAGTACGCTGCCATTCAGTGTGCCGCCCAACCAGGGCACCCGGTCGCGCCCGGTCTCATAGCGGAACTGGCCGGCCAGCCGGCTGCCGCCGATTTTCGCGGTGTCGATCGCCGTCTGCCAGGCATCGGGCTTGCGCTGCAGTCTGCCCTGCAGCGAGAACGCGGGGGTCGATGGCAAGGTCATCGCGAGGGCGTCGCCCAGCACCGCGAGCGAGGGGCCGCTCACCGTGTAGCGCCCGTCCAGTCCGCGCTGCGTCAGCAGATCCTGCACCCGACCGTCGAATGACAGTGCGGCACGGCCAAGCTTCAGCGCCAGCGTCATCGGCACTGCAGGCACGTCGTCTTCGCCGGACAACCAGGGCAGTGTGGAGCCGGTGCTCAGGGTCGCCGTCAGCGGCGACTGGCGATAGCGGCCGTCGACGCTCGCCCGGATGCCACGGTCGTCCCGCGCATCTCCGGTCCGCTCGCTGCCGTCGCGCATCGAGAAGTTCGCCGTCAGTGCCAGCGCGAGCGGCGCGTCGTCGACCACGAGCCGCCCCTGCACCACCTCGACACGTGCCGGCTGCACCCAATCCAGCAGCGGTCGGCCCGGTTCATTACCCGTGCGCTCGAACTTCCAGTTGGCGCGACCGTCCTCGCCGCGTGCGAGGTGGAGGTCCAGCCGTTCGGCAACCAGGCTTTCGATGCGCAGCGGCGCACCGCGCAACATGTGGAACACGTCCGCATAACGCAACTTCAGGCGGGCTGCATGGGCGTCGATCAGCGCCTGATCCGGCGCCCACTCCGGACCACCGATGCGCAGACGGCCAACGCGAAGGTCGATGCCACCGAGAAGTCGGAGCGAGAAGGTGTCGCGCCCGCCGAGGTCCACCGGGCGCGCGACAGCAGCCGTCAGCCAGCGCTCGGCAGGCTCCGCCAGAAAGAACCAGCCACGCCATTCGCTCCATGCGAACAGCGTGGCCAGCAGACAGCAGGCGGCGAGAATGAGGCGGCAGGCCAAGCCCGCCACGGTGGAACGCGCACTCATCTGCCTCTCCGGCTCGCCGCGTTCCCGCTCAAGCATCAGCCCTGCTTGGCGCGAATCTGGATCGCGTTCTTCACCGATTTGGCACCCTTGACGCCGCGCGCGATGCGCTCGGCCTCCGCCTTCTCGGTGGCGTCCTTGGCGAAGCCGGACAACATCACCTCACCATTCAGCGTTTCGACGCTGATGGCCGACGCGTCGACCGCCTTGGACTCAACGAACTTGGCCTTCACCGATGCGGTGACGGTCGCGTCGTCGATGTACTCGCCGACCGAGGACTGGTCTCGCGTGACGGCGCAGCCCGGCAGCACGGTCAGGGCAGCCAGGGCGGAGAAGGCGGTAGCGAGCATGAGATTGGAACGCATGATGAACTCCCTTGTAATGAACGCTGGCCGCCGGTCGCGACCGCTGCGCAATGAACGGAATCGATCTCGACAGCGCCCGGAACCGGGCGGAATTCATGCATCCGTCAAGTCGATGACTGCAGTCTAGGGGGGACGCCTCGGCCTGCCCGTCGGACAAGCGCCGTCCGCCGTGTAGGACAGCGCCGGCCTACCACCAGCGCTCGAACAGTCGCGCTACGCGCTCCTGCAAACGCTGCCACAGCGGTCGTCTGCGCCAGGTCTGCGCGTCGATGGTCTGCGACGCGGCGACGTCGCGCTCGAACATGCGCGTCATCGCGTCGCCGAAGTCCTCGCCGAACACCACCGCATTGACCTCGTTGTTGGCGACGAAGCTGCGCCAGTCCATATTGCTGGAACCCACGGTCGACAGCACGCCATCGATCACCGCCGTCTTCGAGTGCAGCACCGCGTCCTGCAGTTCGTGGATGCGCACGCCGGCGTCGAGCAGTTCCTGGTAGTAGCTGCGGCCGGCATGCAGCACCGGCGAGAAGTCGCTGACCGAGGGCAGCACCAGTTGCACGTCGACGCCGCGTCGTGCGGCGTCGGCCAGCGCATCGATCATGTCCTGACCGGGTGAGAAGTAGGCCATGGTCAGGTGCACGCTGCGACTTGCGGCGTCGATCGCGGTCAGCAGCATGGTGTAGATGCGGTTCTGTCCGTCGTCCGGCGAGGACGGCACGATGCGCACGGCGTGCGGGCCTGCGGCCTTTGCAGCCACCGGCGCTATGGGCGGAGGCAGCGCCGGCTCGCAGTGCTGGCTGCGCCAGGTGTCGCGCACCAGATCGTCGAGCGCTGCGGCGGCCGGGCCGCGCAGTTCGATCTGCGTATCGCGCCAGCCGTTCTGCTCCGGTGCGCGCGACTTCTTGCCGAACGAACCGGAGGAATAGACGGCGCTGATGTTGATGCCGCCGGTAAAGGCGATGTCCCGATCAACCACCAGAATCTTGCGGTGATCGCGATGAGTGATGTCCTGATAGCGGCGCTTGCGCAGCGGCGACAGCGGATTGAATTCGCAGACGGCGACGCCCGCCGCGCGCAGCACTTCGAAATAGTCGCCACTCGTGCCGATGGAGCCGACCGCGTCATGGATCAGCGCGACCGACACGCCCTCGGCACGCTTGCGCACCAGCAGCGCGGCGAGATCCTGCGCGATCTTCGCGTCGTCGATGATGTAGCTTTCGAGCAGGATGGAAGTGCGCGCGCGCGCGATCGCGCTGAACATCGCATCGAAGGTGGCCGGACCGTCGATCAGCAGACGGGCGGCGTTGCCTGCGTACAGGTCGACGTCACCGAACTCCGCCATCGCGGCGAGCTGCCGCTTCAGCGGCGAACCGGCACCCTCACGCCCGATGCGGTCGACCAGTCGCGCACGCTGATCGTGGTCGAGCCGTCCGCGCGGCCCGGTCACGTCCATCTTCGCAACCACCTGGTGCGCCGCCGGAGCCGGGCCTTCTGCCTTGGTCTCCAGCGTGCGCGCAGCCGGCAGCGACGCCGCGCACCCGGCCGCACAGATCGCCAACACCGCGAGCAGCAGCCGGCCGCGACGTCTCGACGCGCACATGAGCGTGGTCAGCGCTGCAGCGGGCAGGCGGCTGCAGGCAGCTGCAAGGACGGGATGAGGAAGGGCAGCGCGCATTCGCAGCCCCAAAGCGCCTGCACGTCGTCGTTGTCGGCAGGGGGGCGGAGCTTCGGCTGTTCGACTTCGGTCGTCATGCTGTTCATCGGCGATCTCCTCCGGAAGCGATTCGACGGCGGCCGCGTTGCCGCGTCGTGCAGCCACTTTACGGAGCGCGGGCGCCGCGTCGTGTCGGCGGAGACCGGGCCGTGTGTAGGAATTCATCCCGGTCTGTGTGCACAACCGTCGTTCGCGGGGACAATCGAGCTACTTCCCTGCGCAACGCCCGACCCGATGCCATGCTGTTGAACGATCCATCGCTGCTGCACACCCACTGCCTGATCGCTGGCGGCTGGACGCCCGCCGACGACGAAGGCGTGATCGAAGTACGCAATCCAGCCAGCGGCACGCTGCTGGCGACCGTGCCGCGCTGCGGTGTCGCGGAAACACGGCGCGCCATCGACGCCGCCCACGGCGCACTGCCCGCGTGGCGCGCGCTCGGCGCACACAAGCGCGCTCAAAGGCTGCGCGCGTGGTTCGCGCTGATCAACCAGCACGCCGACGATCTGGCGCGGCTGATCACCGCCGAAGGTGGCAAGCCGCTGACCGAGGCGCGCGGCGAAGTGCGCTACGGCGCGTCCTTCGTCGAGTGGTTCGCCGAGGAGGCGAAGCGCACGTACGGTGAAACCATCCCGTCGCCGGATCCCGGCCAGCGTCTGCTGGTGATCAAGCAAGCGGTCGGCGTCTGCGCAGCGATCACGCCGTGGAACTTTCCGCTGGCGATGATCACGCGCAAGGCGGCGCCGGCGCTGGCTGCCGGGTGTACCGTCGTGCTCAAGCCGGCCGAGGCCACACCGCTGACTGCGCTGGCGCTGGCCGATCTGGCCCTGCGCGCCGGCATCCCCCCCGGCGTGCTCAACGTAGTCACCGGCGAGCCAGCCGACATCGGCGGCGAGCTGTGCGCGCATCCCTGGGTGCGCAAGCTGTCCTTCACAGGATCGACCGCGGTCGGGCGTCTGTTGATGACGCAGTGCGCGCCGACGCTCAAGAGACTGTCGCTCGAACTGGGCGGCAATGCGCCCTTCATCGTGTTCGACGACGCCGACCTCGAACTCGCGGTCGACGCCGCCGTCGCCGCCAAGTACCGCAACAGCGGGCAGACCTGCGTCTGCGTGAACCGCTTCATCGTGCAGTCGGGCATACACGACGCGTTCGCCGCACAGCTGGCCGTGCGGACAGCGCAGCTCAAGGTCGGCGACGGCATGGAGGACGGCGTGCAGCAAGGCCCGCTGATCAGTGCAGCAGCGGTCAGCCGGGTCGAGGAACAGGTGGCCGACGCCATCGCGCGCGGCGCCACCGCGCTGTGCGGCGGGCGCCGTCACGCGCTCGGCGGCAACTTCTTCGAACCGTCGGTGCTGGTCGGTGCCCGCCCCGACATGGTGCTGGCGCACGAGGAAACCTTCGGGCCGCTGGCGCCGGTGTTCCGCTTCGACCGCGAGGACGAGGCGATCGCGCTGGCCAACGACACCGAATCCGGTCTCGCCGGCTACTTCTTCACGCGCGACATCGACCGCGCCTGGCGCGTCGCCGAAGCGCTGGAGTGCGGCATGGTGGGCATCAACACCGGCCGGCTGTCGAACGAGGTGGCGCCGTTCGGCGGTATCAAGCAGTCAGGCTTCGGTCGCGAAGGTTCTCGCTACGGCATCGAGGACTATCTCGATATCAAGTACCTGTGCTTCGGCGGCGGCCGTTGAGCGCGGATCAGACCGCGTCGTAACCGGCCGCCTCGACCGTCTCCAGCAGCCGCTCCCGCGCGAGCGCCGCGTCGTGCTCGATCTCGGCGTCGCCGTGTTCGAAATGCACGGTCACACGGTGGACGCCCGGCAGCGCAGCAAGGGCGCCTTCGAGGCCCGCGACGCATTTCCGGCAACTCATGCCGACGATGCGGATGCGTGTGCGCGAGCTTTCCTCAGGCGCGCAGCGAGAAGGGGTTGAAGTCGGTATCGCGGTCATAGTAGTCCTCGTTCTCGGCCCGTTTCAGCCAGGCGACGATGCGATAGGTGAGCGGCGTGAACGCGACTTCGACCCCGACCTTGGCGACGAACTGGGCCAGCATGACGGCCGGCAGCTGTTCGTCCGGAATGATGCCAGTACCCCAGAACGCAAGCGGGTAGAACAGCAGCGAGTCGACGCCTTCGCCGCACAGCGTCGACCCTATCGTGCGCATCCACAGCCGGCGCCCCGCCATCCACAGCTTCATTTTCGCCAGCACAAAGGAATTGACGAATTCGCCGCAGCAGAAGGCAATCAGCGACGCGATGGATACGCGCCAGGCCGAACCGAAGGCGATCTCGTAAGCCTGCTGGTTGTGCCAGAACGGCGCCGGCGGCAAGGCCACCACGACTGCGGCCATCACCGAGGCGAAGGCCAACGCGGCGAAGCCGGTCCAGATCACGCGACGCGAACGCGCATAGCCATAGACCTCGGTCAGGATGTCGCCGAACACATAACTGATCGGAAAGAACAGCACGCCGGCGCCGAAGGTGAGCGTGCCGAGCAGTGGCGCGTCGATCTGCGCGATCTTGGCCGGGCCGATCAGGTTGGAACAGACGAGCACGGTCACGAAGGCGACCATGACCCAGTCGTAGTAGCGGTATTGACGTGCAGCCATGTTCGCGGCCCGGATCAGCGTGGACCGCGATTGTGCATTGCCACAGGCGGTCCGTCAGCCCGGACCGCGCCCGCTTCAGACGCTTTCGAGAAAACCCAGATGGAAGGCCGACACGCGGTCCAGACCGATGCGGCAGACGACCGATTCGTTGGCGGGCACCGGATCCTGTCCTGGGGTGAAGTACATCGCGTCACGCAGATGGATGAAGGCGCGCGCACCGTCGTCTGCCGGCGTGCCCGCCGCCAGCGCATCCTTGATGCCCTGCTCGATCGAGGTGGTGAGTATGTGGTGCTGCATGTACTGCGCCCGGCTGATGACGAAACCGGAGATCAGGAAGCCATCGACCACCAGCGTGACCGCCGTTTCAAGCTTGGTTTCGGATTCGGCGAACTTGACGATGAGTTCGAGTATCGGGTCTTGCATGGCGCCTCCTTGATGAAGGGATGTGTGATCGGCTTCTGCCGCATCCCTAGAGTACTCTGCAGCCGCGCGCAGAACCATCGACCCTGACAGCTCAGGCCGACTTGCGCTCGTCGGTATCCGCTTCAGGGAGCGGAGGCAGGATGACCTCGGCGAGACGGCGGGCCCGCATCACCATGATCACACCGACAGCCAGTTGTGCCATCGCCGCGGCTCCACTGACGTGTGCATCGGCGGTCAGGTCGCTCAACTGATAGCCACTCCTCAGAAAGTGCGCTGCGCTGATTGCATAGGTCAGGGCAGGCTCAAGCGCCTTGAGCCCGATTACCGCCAGTCCGACCGTCACGCAGGCAACGACGATCACCTGTTGCCCGTTCAGCGTGAGCCGATTGTCGTGCCGGGTACGCGGCACGAGGCGATGCGCAAGCGCCATTGGGAACAACCACATGAACACGGCAATGACCGAAAAGAGCGCGGCGGACATCAGGTACAGCTCGTTCATGTCGGCATTGCTGCTGTCGCGCAAGGCATACGCGATGCCGAACATCTGGATCACCCAGACGCCCAGCCAGATGGCGAAGAGTCTGACCGCGAGACCGACGATCTGTTGTGGGGTCATCGAAAAGGACCGGGACGAAAGAATGGCGTCGATTGTCATATGACGAACGCGCACCCACAAGCAGTATTCCGGCAGCACGAAAGAAAAAACCGCGCGCCGCTCACGCGGACACGCGGTTTTCCCCGGGGTATGACGGATCAGCTCAGTGCCTTGATATGGCCGATCATTTCCACCAGCGCCACGGCGGCCTGCAAGAACTCCTCGTTGATTTCCTCGAGGTCGAAGATCTGCTCGCAGGGCACGCCCGCTTCGGCCCGCAGCACGTTCATGTGACGCGGCATGCGGCCCGCGACCGGGTGGATGGCGAACTTCACCTCGACGCCTGCCTCTTCCAGCGGAAACTTTGCTACGCCCCCGATTACCTTCGAGCTGCGACCTCTATTACCTCCGCATGCTCATCTCCATTGGTGTTGCTCAGGCAACCGTCCGGGCTGATGACAGCCGCACATTGCGTGCCCACCACCATGGGGCCGGCGATTGTGTTTTACCCTGACCCGAAACTGACGCAATGCCCCAGGCCGCAGCGGGACGTCATGCTGCGCTACAAAAAAAGGCGGGCAACAGGGCCCGCCTTGGCACGTCGGGCCGGGCCTTCCGGCCCGACACCGTGTCCGATCAACTCTTGAGCGCCACCAGGATCTCGTCGAGCATCTTCTTGGCGTCGCCGAACAGCATGCGGTTGTTGTCCTTGTAGAACAGCGGGTTGTCCACGCCCGCGTAGCCGCTGGCCATGGAGCGCTTCATGACGATGCTGGTGCGGGCCTTCCAGACTTCAAGCACCGGCATGCCGGCGATCGGGCTGGTCGGGTCGTCCTGCGCGGCCGGGTTGACGATGTCGTTGGCGCCAATGACCATGGCCACGTCGGTGTCCGGGAAGTCCTCGTTGAGTTCGTCCATTTCGAAGACGATGTCGTAGGGCACCTTGGCTTCGGCCAGCAGCACGTTCATGTGGCCAGGCATGCGGCCGGCCACGGGGTGGATGCCGAAGCGCACGTTCACGCCCTTCTCGCGCAGGGTGCGGGTGATCTCGAACACCGTGTGCTGGGCCTGGGCGACGGCCATGCCATAGCCGGGAACGATGATCACATTCTTGGCCTCGCGCAGCATCTCGGCAGTCTCGGTGGCGCTGACGGGCGTCACCTCGCCCTGGGGCTCGGCGGCCGCGCCGTCGGCCTTGGCGGCCGGCGTGCCTGCGCCACTGCCGAAGCCACCGGCGATCACGCTGATGAAGTTGCGGTTCATCGCGTTGCACATGATGTAGGACAGGATGGCGCCCGATGAGCCGACCAGCGCACCGGTGACGATCAGGAGGTCGTTGCTGAGCATGAATCCGGTGGCGGCTGCCGCCCAGCCGGAGTAGCTGTTGAGCATGGACACGACCACCGGCATGTCGGCGCCCCCGATGGCCATCACCATGTGGATGCCGAACAGCAGCGCCAGCACCGTCATGATGATCAGCGGGGTCATGCCGTCGGCGACGCTCTCGGCACGGATGAACTCGCGGCCGTACCAGATCACCACAAGCAGCGCGATCAGGTTGAGCCAATGGCGCGCCGGCAGCAGCAGGGGCTTGCCGCCGATCTTTCCGTTGAGCTTTCCGAAGGCAATCAGCGAACCTGAGAAGGTGACCGCACCGATAAGGATGCCCACGTAGATTTCGACTTCGTGGATGGCTTTCTCGGCACCTTCGAGTTGAAGCGACGTGTCGACATAGCTGGCGAAGCCGACCAGGCAAGCGGCCAGACCGACCAGGCTGTGCATCAGCGCGACCAGCTCGGGCATCTGGGTCATCTTGACCGCTTTCGCGGCGTACAGGCCGATGCTGCCGCCCACCACCAGCGCGCCAACGATCCAGGGAATGCCGGCGGGTGAAACGCGCGGCCCGAAGACCGTGGCGAGCACGGCCAGCGCCATGCCGACCATGCCGTACAGATTGCCGCGGCGCGACGATTCCGGGTTGGACAGGCCGCCCAGACTGAGGATGAACAGGATGGCGGCTCCGAGGTAGGCCACCGTGGCAAGGCTTTGGGACATGGGTGTCTCGTCTCTTTCTTGTCTTGATCGGTCGGGGACAGAGCCGAAGCTCCGTCCCTGGTGTCCTTACTTTTGGAACATCGCCAGCATGCGGCGCGTCACGGCAAAGCCGCCGAACATGTTGATCGCGGTCAGCACGATGCCGACGAAGGCGAGCCAGAGGATGAGCTGGTCCGGTCGACCGTTCGCACCGGCATCAGGCGGCGCGATCTGGATCAGCGCACCTATGACGATGATGCTGGAGATGGCGTTGGTCACGCTCATCAGCGGCGTGTGCAGCGCGGGCGTGACGTTCCAGACCACCATGTAGCCGATGAAGCAGGCCAGCACAAAGACCGTGAAGTGGCCCAGGAACGCGGCCGGCGCGAACGAACCGATGGCCCAGAACGCCAGAGCCCCCACGGCGAAGATGATGGCCAGCGTCTTGGCGGGCATCGGGCCGCCGGGACCGTGCCCGTGACCGCTCTTCTTTTCAACCGCTGCGGCGGCCGGCTTGGGCGCGGGCTTCGGAGCGGCGGCGATGGGCGGTGCCGGCCAGGTAATCTCGCCGTCCTTGATCACGGTCAGGCCACGGATAGCATCGTCGTCCATGTTGACGTTGATGACACCGTCCTTGGTCTTGCACAGCTCTTCGGTCAGGCGGAACAGGTTGGTGCCATAAAGCGTGGACGACTGGCGTGCCATGCGTGAGGCCAGGTCGGTGAAGCCGACAATGGTCACGCCATGCTTGACCACGGCCTTGCCCGGTTCGGTGAGTTCGCAGTTGCCGCCCTGTTCGGCCGCCATGTCGACGATCACGCTGCCGGGCTTCATGCTGCGCACCATCTCGGCCGTGATCAGACGGGGTGCAGGCTTGCCCGGAATCAGCGCGGTGGTGATGATGATGTCCACCTCGCGCGCCTGCTGCGCGTACATCTCGCGCTGCGCGGCCTGGAAGCCTTCGCTCATGACCTTGGCGTAGCCGCCGCCGCCCGAGCCCTCTTCCTCGTAGTCGACCTTGACGAACTCGCCACCCAGCGAGACGACCTGGTCGGCCACCTCGGCGCGGGTGTCGTTGGCACGCACGATGGCGCCCAGGCTGGCCGCCGCACCAATGGCCGCCAGGCCGGCCACACCGGCACCGGCAATGAACACCTTGGCCGGCGGCACCTTGCCCGCGGCGGTGATCTGGCCATTGAAGAAGCGCCCGAAGGCGTTGGCCGCCTCGACCACCGCGCGGTAGCCGCTGACGCCGGCCATGGAGGTCAGCGCGTCCATCTTCTGCGCGCGGCTGAGCGTGCGCGGCAGCGCGTCGATGGCCAGCACGGTGACCTTTTTCGCCGCCAGCTGCTGCATCAACTCCGGGTTCTGCGCCGGCCAGACGAAGCCGATCAGGGTCTGCCCTTCGTGCATCAGCGCCACCTCGTCGGCGGTCGGCGGACGCACCTTGAACACGATGTCGGCGCTGCTCCACAGCTCGGTCGCAGAGCCGGCGATGCTGGCGCCCGCTTCGCGGTAGGCGCCATCGGACAGGTCAGCCAGATCACCCGCGCCGGTCTCCACGACCACGCCAAAACCCAGCTTGGTCAGTTTGGTCACCACGTCTGGCACGGTGGCCACGCGCTTTTCACCCGGGAAGATCTCTCGGGGGACGCCGATGCGCTGCGGCGTGGGGGCTGCCGCGTTGGCCGCGGCGTTGTCGTTCGATGCGCCAGAAGTCATGGGTAGTCCTCGGTCGATTTGTTGGAATTCGGTCAGTTGCTGCGCGATGGCGCATCAGGGGGCGGAAGCAGTGGCGGAACCGTCAGCCTGCCCCGAACACTGTAGACGCTGTCCGTCGCGGCCGTGTGCAGTTGGCGCCCCCAGCGCACGCTGGCGGCCGACACGCCCTTCGGCAGCGGTTCTATCGATGGCCCAGAGGTGCCGGGGATCACGGGCAATGCTTCGGGCACCACCAAGGCCATCAGATCCACGAAGGCGCCGTTGTAAGGATGTACCCCCTGTTTTAAACGGCCCCTGGCCGCACATGACCGATCCGGCGACGGGCGCATTGTTGGTCGCACGGAGCGCCTACGCCGCGCTCCTCCCCCGCCTTCCGGAGCGCGCAGTCTAGCGTGTCGGGCTTCACGGCGCAGCACTTTGTGCCAAAAAAGATGCACGTTGCGCCGCAACACGCCATAGCCGCTCAGTGTTATTGACAAAGGGCGAATACACATGCCGCACCGCAACACGTGCGGGTGCGTATGCAATGGCGGTGACCGGAAGGGGAAGGCAAGGCGCACGCGGCGGAACGCCGCGGCGGGTCAGGCGGGAAGTTTGCCGAGCTTGCGCCGGGCAGCGTCGAGGCGTTCTTTTTCGGCTTTCTGGCGGGCTTCGACATCCACCAGCTTGATGATGATCAGCGACACGTTGTCGCCGGTCGGGCGACCACGTTCGCGCGCGCGCTTGATGAACACCTCGGCCGCCTCGCGCGCCGAGTACACCGACAGCACGCCGCCCATTTCCTCATCGGAAAAATAGGCCCACAGACCGTCGGAACAGATGACGAAGGTGTCGCCGTCGGACAGCGTGTCGGTGCCGCCGAAATCGATCACCGGTTCCTTCTGCGCACCGAGGCAGTGCAGAAGCAGGTTGCGCTGCGGGTGCGTCTTGGCGCCCTCTTCGTCGAGGCGCCCCTGACGCATCAGTTCGCCGACCAGCGAGTGGTCCTTGCTGCAGCTGACCAGCTTGTCGTCGCGGAAATGGTAGATGCGCGAATCGCCGCAATGCGCCCAGTCGGCGCGGCCGCCGTTCATCAGCAGCACGCAGGCGGTGGAATGCGGATCCTGCTCGGACGTGAAGCGGGTGAGCTTGATGACGACGTGCGATTCCTCGACCACGCTGCGCAGCAGATCATGCGGCGATTCGATCGCCGGGGCGAAGCTCTCGAAATTCTCGCGCGCCTTGTGCACGACCTGCTCAGCCGCCATCGCGCCGCCGCTGTGGCCGCCCATGCCGTCGGCGAGCACGGCCATCAGCATGCCCTTGTGACGGGAATGCGGAAACACCGCTGCGCGATCCTGCTGTTCCTTGCGATCGCCGATGTGCTGCGCGACGCAGCTGTCTAGTTTGAGCGCCATGAAGCTTTCCGGATACCTGTAGCCGATTCTAGCTTCTCAACAGCACACGCTCGTGTAAGCAGCTGTTCATGTCTGCAAGCACAGGTGCAATTTCACGATTCTTCACAACGAGAAGCTCACGTACTGCTCATTGATCTCGTCGATGTACTCGTCGAGCGCGCTCGCATGTATGCCAAGCTCCTCGAGCACTTCGCCCGAACGCATGCTCCAGATCGGGTCCGGCAAGCCTTTGTTGAGCAGATAGATATGCGTCGCCAGCGCGACGATGCCTATCGTGCTGCGCAGCCCGTAGGTGTCGTCTTCCGGCATTTCGTGGTGATAGCGGATGGCCTGCACGATCAGCTCCGGCAAACCCCAGTTGCGGGCGACCCAGTAGCCGACCGTCGCATGATCGAGACGGTAACGCACGTTCTCCAGACCGGTATCGACCCAGTAGGACTCCTCGTCCAGATTCAGCGTGCTCCAGTAGTCAGCGAAGCGCTGCATCAGCAAGGGAACGCCGCAGTCGTGAAACATGGCGGCCAGATAGGCCTGATCGGGAAACACGTTGCAGACCGCGACGCGCTCGCCGGCGATCTGCGAGGCCAGGCTGGCAATCGTTTCGCAGCGCTGCCAGAAGCGCTCCATCTGCGGCCCCGGACCGCCTGCCGCCTGACGGATCGAAATGCCGCGAACCAGATTGATGGTCTGATTGAGACCGATGCGCATCAGTACCTGTTCGGCGTTGGCGGGCGCACGGCCGCGCCCGTAGGCCGGCGAGCGGCACACCTTGAACAGCGCAGCCAGCACGCCAGGGTCGCGCGAAATGCTCTCGGCAAGGAGGCCGACCTCGAAATCCGGATTGCGCATCAGGTTTTCGATTTCGAGCAGCAGTCGGGGCTTCGATGGAAGGAGGACGGCGGACGATTCGAGTACTGCGTCGATGACTTCGGGGGCGTGTACGGCTGTTTGCTGCATGGCGGGCTCACTCGGAACTGTATTGCGGGCTGCGAGCTTTAACGGCAGCCGTCGACAGGACTTGAGCGGCGGAATGCACCCGGATCCGCAGGGCACGGATCCGGGTCCGGCGCGACCTCAGGCGTCCTAGGGTCTGTTGACATTAAATCGCGAACCGCGTTGCAGCGCGCGAGGCACGGGCAGGGCGTGCGACGAAGTCGAGACGGGCGGTCTCGACAAGGAGCGCAACGCGGTCCGTGCCGCGCACGCTGCAAACCCGGAGAGCGCGAGCCCCGATGCACCCATCTCCGCGTTGGGCCTCCTCCCCTGACGGCCAGTCAGCCGGCGTCGGCCCGCCTTGATCCGGACGCTTCGGGATTCGCGCGCGGCCCGCGATTCAATGGCAACAGACCCTGGGTGAGCGCCTGATCGAGCCACTCTATCCAGTGGCGCACCGGCGTCGTGGTCCCGGTCTGCAGATGGGCGATGCAGCCGACGTTGGCGCTGGCGATGCCGGCAGGCTGTTCGGCCTGCAGCGCGCTCAGCTTGTTGTTACGCAGCGTCGTCGCGAGCGCCGGCTGCAGCAGCGAATAGCTGCCTGCCGAGCCGCAGCACAGATGGCTGTCGGCGACCGGTTTCAGGTCGTAGCCGGCGGCGCGCAGCAGCGCCTCCGCGTGTCCGCGCACCTGCTGGCCGTGCTGCAGCGAACAGGGCGGGTGATAGGCGAGCGGCTGGCGCGCCGTGGTGCCAGCGGCGAACAGGCCCTCGATCTGTACGCGCTCGGCGGCCAGGATTTCCGACAGGTCGCGGGTCATCGCCGCCACCTTCGCCGCGCGCTCCGCGTACTGCGGATCGTCGGCCAGCAGATGGCCGTACTCGCGCACTGTGCTGCCGCAGCCGGAAGCCGTCATCACGATGGCCTCGACGTCGCCGCGCTCGATCGCCGGCCACCAGGCGTCGATCAGCGCACGCATGTCCTGGCGACCGCCGTCCTGGTCGTTCAGGTGGAAACGCAGCGCACCGCAGCAGCCGGCGCGCGCGATCTCGACCAGCGAAATGCCGAGCAGGTCGAGCACGCGCGCCGCCGCGGCATTCACGTCCGGCATCAACGCCGGCTGTACGCAGCCCGCCAGCACCAGCATGCGGCGCTGATGGCGCACCGGCGGCCAGGCGCCAGCACTGCGCGCGTCAGCCACCTTGGCCGCCAACGACCCCGGCAGCAGCGGCTTGGCGAGCCGACCGAGCGCCAGTGCGGTGTTGAACACCGCCGGACGCGACAGCCCTTCGCGCAGCAGCCAGCGCTTCGCGCGCTGCGCCAGCGGGCGCTTCGCACGTCGCTCGGCCACCGCGCGACCGATATCGACCAGTTCGCTGTAGCGCACGCCGGACGGACAGGTCGATTCACAGTTACGGCAGGTGAGGCAGCGGTCGAGGTGAGGCAGCACGGTGTCAGCCGGCACCTCGCCTTCGAGCATCTGCTTCATCAGGTAGATGCGGCCACGCGGACCGTCGAGCTCGTCGCCCAGCAGCTGGTAGGTGGGACAGGTGGCGTTGCAGAAACCGCAGTGCACACACTTGCGCAGCAGGGTGTCGGCGGCGTCGCCCTCGGGGGTGTTGCGGATGAAATCGGCCAGTCCGGTCTGCATCAGTGGGCGCTCACAGTTCAGCGTACAGGCGTCCGGGGCTGAACACGCCGGACGGGTCGAAAGCCTGCTTCAGGCGGCGATGCACCGCCATCACTTCAGGGGCCAGCGGCTCGAACACGCCGAGCGCGCGATCGACGGTGCTGCCGCCGCGGAACAGCGTCGCGTGACCGCCGACAGCCTTCACTGCGTGACGTAGCGCGTCGGCGTCGACATCGCTGCGCAGCCAGCGCTGCATGCCGTTCCACTCGACAAGGCAGCCGCCGTCGAGCGGCAGCACCGGCGTCATCGGCGGCAGCGACAGGCGCCACAGCGGCGTGTCGCCGGCGAAGAAATCGTGCGTCTGCTCGCGCATCGACTGCCACAGCGCAGCCGCCTCGGTCGCATCGAGCGGGTCGCCGCCGATGTTGCGCACGGCCGCATCGAGCGCGGTCTGCGCACCCGACAGTCGAACCGCCAACCGACCGTCCAGCCAGGCGGTGGCCGACACCGGCAGCGGCTGGGCACCCCACTCGCGCATGCGGGTCAGCGCCGCCGCCTCGTCGAGCGCGAGCACGCGCGTCTGTTCCGCCTGCGGGCGCGGCAGCACCTTCAGCGTCACCTCGAGCACCAGGCCCAGCGTGCCGAAGCTGCCGGCGATCAGGCGCGACACGTCGAAGCCGGCGACGTTCTTCATCACCTGGCCTCCGAAGCGCAGCACGCGGCCCTGTCCGTCCATCAGTGTCACGCCGAGCACAAAGTCGCGCAGGCTGCCGGCACTGATGCGGCGCGGCCCGGACAGCCCACTGGCCAGGGCGCCGCCCAGCGTCGCGTGCGGGCCGAAGTGCGGCGCCTCGAACGCCAGCATCTGGCCGTGCTCGCCCAGCAGGCGCTCGATCGCCGACAGACGGGTGCCGGCATGCGCGGTGATGTAGAGCTCGGACGGTTCGTAGGCGATGACGCCCTGCGCACCGCGCATGTCCAGCGGCACGCCGTCGAGCGACTGGGCGAGGAAGTCCTTGGAGCCGCTGCCATGCGGACGCAGCGCGCGACCGTGCGCGGCGGCCTCCAGCACCTGCTCGCGCAGCACTGCATGAAGAGAGTGGGTCATGGTCAGAAACGCGGCAGTTCGGGATGCGGCAGTTCGCCGTGATGCACGTGCATGCGGCCCATTTCGGCGCAGCGGTGCAGCGTCGGCACCGCCTTGCCCGGATTCATCAGGCCGGCCGGGTCGAAGGCCGCTTTCACGCGATGGAACATGTCGAGTTCGTCGGAGGCGAACTGACTGCACATCTGGTTGATCTTCTCCAGACCCACGCCGTGCTCGCCGGTGATGGTGCCACCCAGCGCCACCGACAGTTCGAGGATTTCAACGCCGAAGGCTTCGGCGCGGTGCACCGAGTCCGGGTCGTTCGAATCGAACAGGATGAGCGGATGCAGGTTGCCGTCGCCGGCATGGAACACGTTGAGCAGGCCCAGGCCGTACTTCTTCGCCATGACCTCCATCGCCTCCAGCATTTCGGCCAGCCGCTTGCGCGGAATGGTGCCGTCCATGCAGTAGTAGTCGGGCGAGATGCGACCCGCCGCCGGGAAGGCCGCCTTGCGGCCGGCCCAGAAACGCAGCCGCTCGGCTTCGTCGCTGGAAATGCGGATTTCGGTTGCACCCGCGGTGTCGAGCAGCGCGCGTACGCGGGCGATCTCGTCCTGCACCTCCTCTTCGGTGCCGTCCGATTCGCACAGCAGGATGGCCGCCGCGTCGAGCGGGTAGCCGGCATGAACGAACTGCTCGACCGCCGCCGCGGTCGCTTGGTCCATCATTTCGAGGCCGGCCGGGATGATGCCGGCGGCGATGATGTCGGCCACCGCCTGCCCGGCGCGGCGGATGTCGTCGAAGGCGGCCAGCACGCAGCGCGCCACGCGCGGCTTGGGCACCAGCTTCACCGTCACTTCGGTCACCACGCCGAGCAGGCCTTCCGAACCGATGGTCACGGCCAGCAGGTCGTAACCCGGGCTGTCCGGCGCCGCGCTGCCGATTTCCATCACCTCGCCCGCCATCGTCACCATGCGCACGCGCAGCACGTTGTGCACGGTCAGTCCGTACTTCAGGCAGTGCACGCCGCCCGAGTTCTCGGCCACATTGCCACCGATGCTGCAGGCGATCTGCGACGACGGGTCCGGTGCGTAGTAAAGACCGTAAGGCGCCGCCGCCTCCGACACAGCGAGGTTGCGCACGCCCGGCTGGACGACGGCCTGCTGGGCGAGGCGGTCGACCGACACGATGCGGTTCAGCCGCGCCGTCGACAGCACCACGCCCTGCTTGTGCGGCGTCGCCCCGCCCGAAAGGCCGGTGCCGGCGCCACGCGGCACCACCGGCACGCCGAGGCGGTGACAGGTGCGCAGCACCGCGATCACCTGCGCTTCGGTGGTCGGCAGCGCAACCGCCAGCGGCATCTCGCGCATCAGCATCAGTCCGTCGCATTCGTAGGCGCGCAGACGGCCGAGGTCGGTGATCAGGCAGTCCGCCGGCAGGACACGCGCCAGTTCGGCGATCAGGGCCGGTCGGTCGGTACTTCCGGGTGGCGGAAAAGCGGTGGCTTCGTGGGCCTGTGGCAGAGCGCTCATGGCGGCTTCCGGTGGGGCAGAGACAGGCGGCAGATGATACCCGCAGTGCCCCGGCGGCGCCTCCTGCAGCGCGGGATCGCTCTCCGTGGAAGTCACCTCTGCTCGTGATGCGGCGTCGGAAACCCCGCCGGCTCCCGATACAGGCCGCTGTCGGGGTCAGAAGCCCCCTCCCACAAGACCCCGGCTCGCGACTGCGCTTTCGGAGGCGGCAAAAGAAACGGCGCCCGCAGGCGCCGTTTCCGGGGAGAGCCGAGGTCGTTCAGACCTTCTTTTCGACGTAGATGGCGCGGAAGTCGTTAACGTTGGTCAGCGTCGGGCCGGTCACGATGAGGTCGTCGATGCCGAGGAAGAAACCGTAAGCGTCGTGCTGATCCAGCATCGTGCGAGCGTCGATGCCGGCGGCGCGGGCGCGGGCCAGCGTGTCGTCGGTGACGATGGCGCCGGCGTTGTCCTCGCTGCCGTCGATGCCGTCGGTGTCGCCCGACACCGCGTGAATGCCCTTCATGCCGTCGAGCGCGATCGCCAGCGACAGCAGGAATTCCGAGTTACGACCGCCGCGCGGCTTCTGACCGGGCTTGATCTGGCCCAGCGTGACCGTGGTTTCACCGCCCGACAGCAGCACGCAGGGCGGCTGCACCGGCGTACCGTTGATCGCGCAAGCCTTGGCGATGCCGGCCAGCACCTTGCCGGCGTCGCTCGATTCGCCCTCGATCATGTCGCCCAGCACCAGCGGTGTCACACCGTGCGCGCGCGCCACTTCGGCCGCCGCCAGCAGCGAAGCCTGGGCGGTCGAGATCACGCGGGTTTCGCAGCGCGCCAGACGCGGATCGTCGGCCTTCGGCGTTTCCGATTCCGGCTTCGCCAGCCAGGCCATCACGGCCGCCGGCACTTCGATGTTGTAGCGGCGGATGATGGCCAGCGCGTCCTCGCGGGTCGTGGTGTCCGGCACCGTCGGGCCGGAAGCGACTACCGCCGGGTCGTCGCCCGGCACGTCGGAAATGACCAGCGTGAATACGCGCGCCGGATAGGCCGCCTGCGCCAGCCGGCCGCCCTTCATCGACGACAGGTGCTTGCGCACGCAATTCATTTCCTGGATCGCCGCACCGCTGGCCAGCAGCGCGCGGTTCACAGCCTGCTTGTCTTCCAGCGTCAGGCCTTCGGCCGGCGCCGACAGCAGCGCCGAGCCGCCACCGGAAATCAGGGCGATCACCAGATCGTCCTCGCTCAGGCCCTGCACGGTGTCGAGAATGCGCTTCGCCGCCTGCTGACCGGCCGCATCGGGCACCGGATGCGACGCCTCGACCACCTCGATGCGCTGGCACGGCGCGCCGTGGCCGTAGCGGGTCACCACCAAGCCGGACAGGTCGCCCGACCAGTTCTTCTCGACCGCCAGTGCCATCGACGCCGCGGCCTTGCCGGCGCCGACGACGATGGTGCGGCCCTTGGGCGGCGGCGGCAGATTGGCCGGCACGCAGAGGTCGGGGTTGGCAGCGTCGAACGCCGCCTGGAACAGCTTGTTCAGGAAATCTTTCGGTTCGGGGGTACTCACGGCAACTCCGTCTGGTCTGTTCGTTTGCGGGGGATGTGTGGTCTGCGTGTATGTGCATGAACCGCGCAGCGCTGCCGGGTGATGGCCGCCCGCATATCCGGCTGTCGCGGGGTGGGCGCCAGCATGGGATGATGTGCAATTCTAGCGTGCGCCGGCCTTATATTTGCGCGCACTTATAATCAATACCTCTTATCCAAGTCATCACACGCCATGGGTCATCGACTATCCAAGATTGCCACCCGCACCGGCGACGGCGGCGAAACCGGCCTCGGCGACGGCACCCGGGTTTCCAAATCCAGTGCGCGGATACACGCGCTGGGCGACGTTGACGAACTGAACAGCGCGATCGGCGTGCTGCTGTGCGAAGACATGCCGGCCGATCTGTCGGCGCTGCTGACCGAAATCCAGCACGATCTGTTCGACCTGGGTGGCGAACTGGCCATCCCCGGCTACCACCTGATCAAGACCGAACAGGTGGCCCGCCTCGATGCCGAACTGGAACGCCTGAACGCCGAGCTGACGCCGCTGAAGGAATTCATCCTGCCCGGCGGCACCCGCGCTGCGGCGCACGCCCACCTCGCGCGCACCATCTGCCGCCGCGCCGAACGCGCGGTGATCGCCGCGGCCGCCGAAGGCAAGGTGTCGGAGGCGAGCCGGCAGTATCTGAACCGTCTGTCCGACCTGCTGTTCGTGCTCGGCCGCACCTACAACCGGCTGGCCGGCTGCGGTGACGTGCTGTGGCAGCGCGGCCGCGCCCACGACGGCGGAACGGACTGATAGGGATGGCCGCGGACACGTCCGCGGCCGAGCGCTGCCCGTGACAAGCACTTCCGACGCGCCGATCGGCGTATTCGACTCCGGCCTCGGCGGACTTTCGGTGCTGCGCCATGCGCGCACGGCACTGCCGGCCGAGGATTTCCTCTATGTCGCCGATTCCGGCTTCGCCCCCTATGGCGAGCGCAGCGCCGACTGGATACGCGCACGCAGCGCCGAACTGGGCGAATTCCTGATCGCGCGCGGCGCCAAGGCCTTGCTGATCGCCTGCAATACGGCCACCGCGGCGGCCGCGCAGGCGCTGCGCGAGCGCTGGCCCGCGCTCCCCATCATCGGCATGGAACCCGCGGTCAAACCGGCGGTGGCGGCGACGAAGACCGGCACGGTCGGCGTGCTGGCCACCACCGGCACACTGGCCAGCAGTCGCTTCGCAGCACTGCTCGACACCTTCGGCCGCGACATCCACGTAGTGACCCGCCCGGGCAGCGGTCTGGTCGAGGCGGTCGAGCGCGGCGACTTCGACAGCCCCGACACGCGGGCGCTGGTGGCCTCGCACGTCGAGCCGCTGATCGCCGAGGGGGCCGACGTGATCGTGCTCGGCTGCACCCATTACCCTTTTCTGCGCCCTTTGATCGAACAGGCGGCCGGGCCCGCGGTACGCGTGATCGACACCGGAGATGCGGTCGCCCGCCAGCTCGCGCGCGCGCTCGGCCGAGCCGGTCTGCTGCGCAGCGGCCACCACGGCGGCGAACGTTTCTGGAGCAGCGCGCCGCCGGCGCAACGCAGCACGGCGCTGCAGCGGCTGTGGCGGCAGGACGCGACGGTCGAGCCACTGACCGGCGGTTGATCAGCGCAGGATGAGGACGGTGACGATCACCCAGCCCGCCATGGCGACGATCAGGTGAGGGTCGCGGAACAGGTCGTGCGACGGGTCGCCGCCCGCGCCCTGGCGATGCAGCAGATAGAGATAGCGGAACAGCCCGTACAGCACGAAGGGCAGCGTGTAGATCAGGTCACCGGTGCCGTGGATGCGCACCGTGTCCTCATCCACCGTGTACAGCGCGTAGGCCACCACGGCGCAGGCGCCGGTGATGGTGGTGAACTGGTCGAGCAGCGCCGCCGAGTACTGGTCCAGCACGGTGCGGTGGGCGCCGCCGCCTTCCTCCATCAGCATCATTTCGGCCCGCCGCTTGGCGAAACCGAGGAAAAGCGTCAGCAGCAGGCCGCACATCAGCAGCCAGTTCGACGGCGGGATGCCGAGGCCGGTGGTGCCGGCCAGCAGGCGCAGCATGAAGCCGGCGCTGATCAGGAACACGTCGAGCACGACCACGCGTTTCAGGCCGTAGCTGTAGCCGAGGTTGATCAGGCCGTAGATGCACAGCAGCCACACCAGCATTTCGCCGACCTGCCAGGCCAGCGCGAGCGAACTGGCGGACAGCGCCCCCATCAGCAGCACCGCCACAGACGGCGACAGCGCGCCGGACGCCAGCGGACGCATACGTTTGACCGGATGCAGCCTGTCCTGCGCGACATCGCGGAAATCGTTCAGCGCATAGACGGCACTCGACATCAGGCAGAAGGCGGCGAAAGCCAGCAGCGCCGACTGCACCATGGCGGCCTGGTGCCAGGCGTGGCCGAACAGCAGGCCGAAGAACACGAAGCCGTTCTTCACCCACTGCTTCGGACGCATCAGCTGCAGGGCGGCGACGATCATCGCGGTCTCAGTTGAAGTAGCGTTCCTCGAAATAGCAGCCACAGTCCGGCAGCCACTTCGGTATTGCGTACCAGAGGCGGCGCGCCGGCTCCAGCACACCTGCATGGTAGGCCGCGTAGTCGAAACCGTGGCCGCGGATGCGCCAGAAGGTGGCACCGCGCACCTGCAGCGTGTCCTCGCTCACTTCGCGGAAATACGGCGTGTAATCGGCGAGGTCCGGCTTTTCCTTGCTCAGGATCAGGATGTCGCGGCCGGCCAGCGCGCGGAAGTCGGTCAGCACGTCATCGTGCCGCGCGTGACTGGACGCCGGGCCGAACACCGGCCAGTAGCGGCCGTGGTTGTAGCCCATCGTGACCGAGGGCGAATAGCCGTCGGTCATCAGCACGTAGCGGTCGACGTCGTCGCCCAGCGCGGCGATCACCTCGTCCGCCTTCACCGTCTGCACGACGCCGGCGTACTTGCGCGGCCCCAGCCGTTGCGCCCAGCTATCGACCGGCTGCGTCGCCACCGCGATCACGCCGGCCACGTGCAGCAGCGCCAGCACCGCGGTGATGTTGCGGGTACGACGCAGCACGCCGTCGGGCACCGCGCGGGCGTACATCAGGAAGGCCAGCGGCACGAAGGAGAACACCCAGTGCAGGCCTATGGTCTTGACCAGCGACAGCAGACCGAACACCGCCAGCGGCACGACCACCAGCGCCGGCAGCGCGGCCTGGCGCATCCACGCGCCGGGCGCACGCAGCAGTCGCCACGCCACCATCGGCGTCAGCAGCCACAGCATCATGCCGGCGTACATCAGTGGCGTCTGCCACGACAGCCCGGCCCCGCCGTGACGGTTGAACACGTTGAACATCACGTTGGCCCAGCAGTGCTGGCTGTTCCACCAGGCGTTGTACAGGCCGGCCGGCAGCGCGCACAGCACGAGCAGCGCCAGGCCCTTCCACTTCCACGCCGCCGGGCGCCACAGCGCCCACACGATGTAGGCGAGGCCGAGCAGCACGGCGAAGTACTTGGACAGGAAGGCGCCGCCGAGCAGCAGGCCAGCCAGCGCGAAGGCGCTCATCGACCGCGTACGCTGCGCGTGCAGGAACAGTAGCGCCGAGGCGACGCTGAAATACACCAGCGGGATGTCGGTCGTGATCAGCACGTCGAGCACGCTGGCCGGCGCCAACAGCGCCAGCGTGGCCGCGCCCCAGCGTGTGGCGGCGGCATCGTCGCGCAGGAAGGCGAGCAGCATGAAGGACAGCAACGCCGGCTGCAGGATGGCCGGCAGACGCAGCCACCACTCGGCTTCCGACACCGATATCAGCGCCGCCAGCCACCAGCCCACCATGGGCGGATGGTCGTAGAAGCCGCCGGCCGGGATCTTGCCCCACCAGTAGAAGTAGGCTTCGTCGCCGGTGAAGGGCAGCACGGCGCCCAGCCAGCCGCGGAAAACCAGCGTCAGCAGCAGGCTGATGAAATAGAAACGGCGCCAGCTGGAAGCCGGCGCCGCAGAGAACAGCGCATTCACCGATCAGTCGCGGTCGGCCAGCGCACGGCGACGTGCACGCACTGCTTCGGCGAGGACGTCGAGCAGTTCGACGCTCTTGTCCCAGCCCAGGCAGGCGTCGGTGATGCTCATGCCGTACTCCGGTTCCTTGCCGGCGACCAGATCCTGACGGCCTTCCTTCAGGTGCGATTCGACCATGACGCCGAAGATGCGGTCCTCGCCGCAGGCCATCTGCGCCGCGACGTCGCGCGCGACATCCATCTGCAGCGCGCACTGCTTGCGGCTGTTGGCGTGCGAGAAGTCGATCATCACCTTCGCCGGCACGCCGGCGGCGGCCAGTTCGCGGCACACCTTCTCGACCGCGTCGGCGTCGTAGTTCGGTTCCTTGCCGCCGCGCAGGATGACGTGGCAGTCCTCGTTGCCGGCGGTCGACACGATGGCCGAGTGGCCGGCCTTGGTGACCGACAGGAACACGTGCGGCGACTGTGCCGACTTGATCGCGTCGGAGGCGATGCGCACATTGCCGTCGGTGCCGTTCTTGAAGCCGACCGGGCAGGACAGGCCGGACGCCAGTTCGCGGTGCACCTGACTTTCCGTCGTGCGCGCGCCGATGGCGCCCCAGGCCACGAGGTCAGCCGTGTACTGCGGCGTGATGGTGTCGAGGAACTCGGTGCCGGCCGGCAGGCCCTGCTCGTTCACTTCCAGCAGGATGCGGCGCGCCAGGCGCAGGCCGTCGTTGATCTTGAAGCTGTTGTCCAGATAGGGATCGTTGATCAGCCCCTTCCAGCCCACCGTGGTGCGCGGCTTCTCGAAATAGACGCGCATGACGATTTCGAGGTCGGCCGAAAGACGCTCGCGCTGCGCTTTCAGCAGCTTCGCGTATTCCATGCCGGCCTTGTAGTCGTGGATCGAGCAGGGACCGATCACCACCAGCAGGCGGTCGTCGGCGCCGCGCAGGATGCGATGGATGGCCTGGCGCGCGGCAAATGTCGTTTCGGACGCCACATCGCTGGCCGGCAGTTCGCGCAACACGTGCGCGGGCGGCAGAAGTTCGCGGATTTCCTTGATGCGGACGTCGTCGGTGATCTTGTGCATGGGAGCGTTCATGGCTACGTTGTTCGGTACCGCGCCGGCAGGTGTGCCGTTGCAAAGCGGTGGATTCTAACCCGGCGCGGGGTTTCCTTCGTTCAAGCGGATCCTGGCCTGCTCAGTTGCGGCGCTCGCGCCACAGCAGGTGGACCGCAAAATAGCCGATCACCGAGGCGCTGCAGGCCATGATGAACAGCCCGGTCACCAGCGGCAGGCCGGCTGCGCTGAGCCAGATCCACAAACCTTCGAGCCAGCCGGTCGCCAGTTCGCCGATCTTTTCCGCACTCTGTTCGATCTGCGACGACTCGCTGACCGATGCCGGCTTGGCCAACACGAAGCTCCCCAGTTCGTAGGCCGCCCAGTAGATCGGCGGGAAGGTGAACGGATTGGTGATCAGCGTGCAGCCGGCGCTGATCGCGACGTGCGCACGCAGGAAGAGCGCGGTGGCGATCGCGAACAGGAACTGGGCGAACGGAATCATCAGCCCGAAAAACAGGCCGATCGACACCGCCTTCGCGACGCTGTGGCGGTTGGCGTGCCACAGACTGTCGTCGCGCAGGTGATGGGCGAACGGCGCGACGACGCGCGAGGAGAGTATCTGCTCGCGCGTCGGGAACCAGCGTCTCAACCAGGTAGGCATGCTGCTGCGACTGACCGTCAGGCCGTGCCTCCAACGGTCAGTCCGTCGATGCGCAGCGTCGGCTGACCGACGCCGACCGGCACGCTCTGCCCTTCCTTGCCGCAGGTGCCGACGCCGCTGTCCAGCGCCATGTCGTTGCCGATCATCGACACGCGGGTCAGCGCGTCCGGGCCGTTGCCGATCAGCGTTGCGCCCTTGATCGGGTAGGTCACGCGACCGTTCTCGATCATGTACACCTCGGCCCCCGAGAACACGAACTTGCCACTGGTGATATCCACCTGGCCGCCGCCGAAATTGACCGCGTACAGGCCCTTCTTGACCGAACGGATGATTTCTTCCGGCTCGCGATCGCCGTTCAGCATGTAGGTGTTGGTCATGCGTGGCATCGGCAGATGGGCGAAGCTTTCGCGGCGACCATTGCCGGTCGGCGCCACGCCCATCAGGCGGGCGTTCAGGCTGTCCTGCATGTAGCCGACCAGGATGCCGTCCTCGATCAGCGTGGTGCAGCGGGTCGGGTTGCCTTCGTCGTCCACGGTCAGCGAGCCGCGGCGGTTCGGCAGCGTGCCGTCGTCGACCACGGTGACGCCGCGCGACGCGACCTGCTGGCCGATGCGGCCGGCGAAGGCGGAACTGCCCTTGCGGTTGAAATCGCCTTCCAGACCGTGGCCGATCGCCTCGTGCAGCAGGATGCCGGGCCAGCCCGGGCCGAGCACCACGCTCATCGTGCCGGCCGGCGCCGGGCGGGCGTCGAGGTTGACGCGCGCCTGATGCACCGCCTTTGCCGCGTAGTCGCGCAGTACCGCGTCAGTGAAATAGCCGTAGTCGAAACGGCCTCCGCCGCCACTGGAGCCCTGCTCGCGGCGATCGCCGTCCTGCATGATGACGGTGACCGACACCCGCACCAGCGGGCGCACGTCGGCCGCCATATGGCCGTCGCTGCGCATCACCATCACCACCTCGTGCGTGCCGGCGATGTGCGCCATCACCTGGGTGACGCGACTGTCCTCGGCGCGGGCGTAGCTTTCGAGCCGTTCGAGCAGTTTCACCTTGTCGGTGTCGCTGAGCGAGGCGTGCGGATTGCGCGACGAATACAGCGGCACCGGCGACGCCGAGGTGACCGTGCGCGCAGTCAGGCTCTGCCCCTGCGAGGCGATCGCGCGTGTCGCACGGGCCGCCGCTTCGAGCGCCGGCAGGCTGATTTCGTCGGAATAGGCGAAGGCCGTCTTCTCGCCCTGGATCGCGCGTACGCCGACACCCTGTTCGATGTTGAAGCTGCCGGACTTGACGATGCCCTCTTCCAGGCTCCAGGCCTCGCTGCACTGGTGCTGGAAGTAGAGATCGGCGTAGTCGATGCGATGGCCGCCAAGCAGCCCGAACACGCGGTCGAGTTCGCCGCGGTCGAGATCGAAGGGGGCGAGCAGCGTGGCACGCGCGGTGCCCATCAGGTCGGCGCCGGTGAGCGCCATCGGTTCGCGGGTCTTGACGGTGGAGCCGGTGGTCATGAATGCATCAGTCCTGGTTCAGTTGCGCGCCGGACGCCCCAGGCGTTCGGCGATGGCGTCCTCTTCCTGGCGCGGGAAGAAGTACTTGTACATCGATTTCTCTTCCTTCAGATCACGCCAGCGGCCACCCAGTTCATCGACGCGGCTGCGATACAGCTCGCGCGTCAGCCGCAGCAGGATGGCCGGCGCGCCGACGCGCTTGCACATGCGCTCCTCGGCGGCCGGAACGAAGTCGAGATATTTCTCGTAGAAGGCGCGGTGGCGCGGGTTCACCTCGATCAGCACGTCGTCGCAGTCCTGGATGCGGAAGGCGTAGATGCACATCAGGTGGAACAGCGTGCCCATCAGCCGCTTCGAGCGCACCGACTGCTCGACCGCGAACTTGCCGAACTCGCACACCTTGCGACCTTCGTCGCGCAGCCCGTGCATCACGTCCGGATAGGTTTCGTCGGCCGACAGGCCGGTGTCGGAGTCGAGGTTGACCGTGATGGTGCCGTAGATGTGGCCGTCGAACTCGGCTACAAGGGTGATGCGGTTGGGCGCCTCGTCGATCTGCTTCTTCGTGTGATAGCCGCGCCACGAGTACATCTTCTCGATCAGCAGGCTGGTGCCCTCGCGCTTCTCGTTGTCGCTGCTCAGCAGGCGCACACGGAACTTGTCCTTCTGCTGCGCCATTTCGCGCGTACCCGGAATGTCCTCCTGCTCGATGCACATCGAGCGCAGCCGTTCGACGTCCATGACCGTCACTTCCGCAAGCGTGTGCGGAAATTTCGACGGATTGCGAGTGGTTTGGTCATTCATTCGAGGAGACCTCAGCAAGCGATGCGCCGGTGGCCCAAGGCTGGAAGATTCTGCCTTATTTCAACAAGATAGTCCGAATCCAGATCACCTACGACCACACCCGGGCCACGCGCCAGGCGATTGATCACATTGCCCCACGGGTCGATCAGCATCGAGTCACCCCAGGTGCGCCGGCCGGACGGGTGCACGCCGCCCTGCGCCGCCGCCACCACGTAGCACTGATTCTCCACCGCGCGGGCGCGCAGCAGCAGTTCCCAGTGCGCACGACCGGTCGTTTCGGTGAAGGCGGCACCGAGCACCAGCAGCTTCATGTCGCCCAGCGCGCGGAAATACTCCGGAAAGCGCAGGTCGTAGCAGATCGACAGCCCGACCCGGCCGAAAGGGGTCTCGATCGATACCGGCTGATGGCCGGCTTCGATCGTCCGCGCCTCGTCGTAGTTCTCGGCGCCGCGGGTGAAGGCGAACAGATGGACCTTGTCGTAACGGGCCACCTGGCTGCCGTCCGGACCGTAGGCCAGGCAAGTATTGCGGACCTTGTTCGCGGCATCCGCCACCAGCGGCACCGAGCCGCCGATCAGCCAGATGCCGTGCCGGCGCGCGCAGTCGGAAAGGAAGCGCTGGATCGGGCCGTTTCCCTCCTGCTCGCGTATGCCCAGCTTGTCCGCCTCGTCACCGGAAATCAGCGGAAAGTACTCGGGCAGCGCCACCAGCTGCGCGCCCTGACGCGCCGCCTCGGCAATCCAGTGCCCGGCCTCCTGCAGGTTGTCCGCCACCACCGGGCCGGACACCATCTGCACGGCAGCAACGCGGGTCTTGGTCGTAGTGTTCATGACGCACCTTTCAATCGGATGACAGGCTCATTCAGCGGCCGGCGCCGTCGACAGCTTGGCGACCAGCGGATCCTCCCATGAACCGGTGACCGCGTAGCGGAAGGAGAAGATCTGCCCGAGCGGGTCCTTCAGCACCTTCTGCGCCAGATAGGTCGCCACACCGACCGCCGGATTGGCGATCAGCGCGCCGACCGACACGCTGTCGCTCAGCGCCGGCTGGACGTTCACCGTCAGGTTCTGGGTTTCGGCGGCGATGTTGGCACTGCCGCTGATCTGCACGCGCGCGGCCGGCCCGGCCAGTTCGAGATTGTCGGTGTTCATGATGCCACGCTCGACCGCCACCGTTCCTTCGATGCGATCGAAAGCGAAGCCCTCGCTGAACACGTCGCGAAAATCGAGCGTGATGCGCCGCGGCAGCGACTGCAGGCTGAGGATGCCGAGGAGGCGCCCGGCGCCCGGATTGATCTTGCTGAACTGGCCGTTGCTCGCCTTCAGCTCGAACGATCCGGACAGCGACGGGTAGTCGATCGACAGCGGACTGCCCTGCCAGCGCAGCATGCCCTTCATGCCGGCGGTGCCGCGGCGCAGCGCGCCGGCGTGGCCGAGGCGGTCGAGCAGCTTGCCGGCGTCCTCGCTGTCGATGACGAAATCGAGCCGCGTCTCGCGCGTGCCGCGCAAGCCGGCCAGCGCGCGGCCCCAGGCACCGCTGGCGACGAAACTGCCCTCGGGCATGGTCAGCGCCAGCCGGTTGATCAGCCAGGCACGGCGCTCGTTGCTGGCCTGCAGTTCCAGCCGGCCGAGGTTGCGCCCGTCGAGTACGAAGCGCCCCGCCTCGATGTCCAGCGCCGGCAGTTCGTCCAGTTCCTCGTCCGGCTCGACGCTGCTGACCTGGGCGCCCGCCTCGTCCTCCGTATCGATGCGCAACTGGTCGAAACGCGCCTTCACCTGACCCTTGCCCTGCGCGTTCCAGCTCACGCGGCCGCGTGCCTGGGTGCTGGCAAGGTCGATGTCCCACACCTCGCCGCGCCGAGTCGCGTCGATCTTCACCGCCTCCAGCCAATGCCCGGACAGGCGCAGATTCTTCGCATCGAGCTTCACCTTCGACACTGGCAGGGGCTCTCCTGCAGTACCGCCCGCTGACGTCGGCGCGGCGAAGGCACGGCGCAGCGCATCGAGATCGACCGTTTCGGTGGTCAGCGCCAGCGCCAGCCCCTGATCGGGCAAGGCAGGTATCTGTGGCAGACCGACCGCACCTCGCTCCAGCACCCAGCCACCCGGCGTCGAGCGGCGGACGATATCGGCGCTGCCCATCCGGCCAGCGTCGATCCGCAGCAGTTCGCGCTCGGCGCCGAGCGCCGGCAGCCCGCGCCGTGCCGCTTCGCGCGCGTCGAGACCGCCGATGCGCTCGACCTTCAGCGCCAGCGCCTCGCCGACCGACTTGCCGAAGGGCGCCGGCAGCGTCGAAGCGACCTGCGACAGGTCGGCGTCCAGAACCATGTCGGTGCCGTTGCGGCGCACGCCCAGCCGTGCCTGCCAGCCGGCGACGCCGGACAGCGCCGCCATCCACGGCTGGCCGAACTGGGCGCGCAGCGCGTCCATCGAGGCGCGGCCGCGCACGTCTACATTGACCGTGCCACCGCCGCCGGTGCCGACATCCAGTGTCATCGGAAAGCCGAGCACGCTGGCCTGGGCGCCGCGGATGGACAGGGCGCTGTCGGTGAAGGCCACCTTGCCCGATGCGTCGGTCAGCGGCGGCAGCGTGCTGTCCAGTACGAGCTTGTTGGCGGTGAAGCTGTATTCGCCCTCGACCTTGGTGTCCTTCGAATGGCGCAGCGGGATGGTGAGTGCGATTGCCAGCTTGCCGTTGCCCTCGGCGCGCATGGTCGAGGTGAAGCCGTCGATGCGTTCGGCCACCGGGCTGGCGTCGATGTAGCGCAGGAAATCGGCGGTCGCACCGCTGGTCGAGCCCTTCACCAGCAGCAGTTCCTCGGCCGCGTCGAGGTCGGGAATCTCGGCCGTGGTCGGACCGAGCTTCGTGTTCATGATGCGACCGTCACGCGAGGTGATGAGCATGCGCGGCCCCTCGAACAGCACGTCGGCGCGCAGGCCGGTCAGCGGCGGCCAGCTCGGGCCGAAGTCGACGGTCACGTCCTCGGCCTTCACCTTGACCTGGAATATGCCGGGCTGGCCGCGGTCGAAGGGGAAGTCATCGAGCCGGCCGCGCAGCTTCAGCGTCGCCTCCGGCGCGCGCCCCGCGGTCAGCGCAGTGCGCAGCCAGTCGCGCGTGTCGGGACCGATGTCCAGCGGCAGATAGCGCCAGACCGCCCGCGCATCGCCGTCGAGCAGTTTTGCTTCGATGTCGATCTCGCCGGCCGTGTTGCCCGCCGTGCGGTAGCGCCCGCGCGCCTGGCCCTGCACGTCGTCGTTGCGGAAGGCGAGCGATTCGATCACCACCTCGGTTTCGCCGTCGCTGCGCGCCCAGCCGGCGCGTGCCTTGAACTGTGAGAACGGAATTTCCGGCTGCGGGAACACCGCCGGCAGGTCGAGCACCAGCTCCGGCGCGTCGATCTGAACGCTGCCGCGCACGTCGCTGCCCTCGATGCGACCGCTCAGGCCGCTCACCCCGGGCAGTGCGCCGTCGGCGCGCACACCGACGCGGTCCAGTCGCGCGCTGACGCGGAAGGCGGTCGGCGCCGACAGCGGGCCGGTCCAGCCGCCGTCGAGTTCATGCACGACGCCCTGCGCCGCGTGGCGCTGCAGCCGGTCGCGCAACGTGTCGGGCAGCGGAAGGTAGGCTGACAGCCGGGTCAGCGCGTCGAGATCGAGCGCACTGGCCGACAGCTCGCCACGCTCCACTTCGCTGCCGGCCGCCGCCTGCCAGCGCAGATCGATGCTGGTCGGCTGCAGACGCAGCCCGCCGCGGGTCGCCAGTTGCAACTGACGGGCCGAGGCGACGACGCGCTCCTGGCTCAGTTGTTCGGCGCTGACGCGGCCGGACAGGCTGACCAGGTCGAGCAGCGGCAGTTCGGGCGCCAGACGCAAGCGGACGTCGGCCAGCGCCAGTTCGCCGGTCACCTCGGCCAGCCGGGCGCCGTCGAAACGCGTCCAGGCACGCGCCGCACCGCGCCCCTGCGACAGTTCGAGCGGGTAATCGACCCAGGTCTGCCAGACCGCCATGTCGGCGCCTTCGAGCGACACGAACAGTTCGCCCGACGCGCTGCGCCAGTCCTCGCGGTCGGGCAGCGTCACGTCGCCGCGGATGTCCAGTCGCTGGGCCAGCTCGCTCGGCGGCCGTGCCGACAGGCCGAAGCGGTGGTCGCGCCCGGAATTGTCCAGGCGGAAATCGACCTGGGTGAGCTGCAGCGGCGGCGCGGTTTCGCGCAGGGCGTCGTCCCACTCCAGCCGCGCGCCGCGGATATTGATCTGGCCCTGCGACAGCAGCCAGCGCATGAACCCGCCCCGCTCACCGTCCTGCCTTATTTCCAGACCGGCGACGAAGAAGCGGCCGTCGGCCTCGCGGCGTATCCAGAGGTCGGGGCCGTTGATGTCGAGCCGGTGCAGATGCAGTTCGCCGCGTACCAGCGACGAAAAGCCGAGTGCCGCTTCGACCTGTTCCAGCCGTAGCGCCGGCTGGCCGGCTTCGTCGAGCAGGGTCAGGCCGCGCAGCGACAGCTGCGGGTGCAGGCCGCTCCAGTCGGCACTCAGGCTGTCGATGCGCACCTGGCGCTGCAGTGCGTCGCCGAGCGCCTGTTCGATGCGCGCGCGATGCTGGTCCACCTCGGGCAGCACCCAGTGGCGAGCGACCAGCACGATGCAGGCGACGACGACGTAGGCGATCAGGGCCGCGTCGAACAGCCGCCCGGCGATGCGGCGCCACAAGGGGCGGGCCGCTGCCGCGCGGACGGTGGCGACCGCGGCGGCGAGTTCAGCGTGGGCGGAGTCGGACAAGATTTGCGGGCAGTCAAACCGGCGATGACTGCATTTATGGAACGATGCGGGAGTTTACCCGCAACGCAGGCGCTGTCGCGCTTTGTAAGGCCATGCTTACATGCCGGCCCGCACCGCGGTTTTTTGCATAATCGACATCTTCATACGAGAAAGCCTGACATGGACGCCCCCGCCGCCATCGCCCACGCCCGCCGCCACAGCCGCTACCTCGCCCGCCTGCTGGACGCGCGGCCGGCGCTGGAAGATGCGCTGGGCAGCACGCTGCAGGCCCAGATCAGCGCGGCCCTGATCGGCGAATGGCTGACACAGACGCCGTTCGGGCACGGTGACGAGGCGGCGCTGAAATCGGCGCTGCGCCGGCTGCGTGCCCGCACCATGGCCCACCTGATCGTGCGCGACCTGGCGGGTCTGGCCGATCTGGACGAGGTGACCGAGGGCATGACGCTGCTGGCCGAACAGACGGTGCGAGTGGCGGTCGATCAGGCGCGCGCCGCGCTGGTCGAGCGCTTCGGCGAACCGCGCGGCGAGGCGGACCACGCGGTGCAGCCCTTCATCTGCATCGGCATGGGCAAGCTGGGCGGCCGTGAGCTGAACGTCAGTTCCGACGTCGACTTCATCTTCGTCTACCCGGAATCGGGCGAAACCGACGGTGAAACGCCGACCGGAGCGGGCAAGCGCATCGACAACTTCGACTTTTTCACGCGCCTCGGCCGCAAGGTGATCGAACTGCTGGCCGACGTGACCGCCGACGGCTTCGTGTTCCGCGTCGACATGCGGCTGCGCCCGAACGGCGACTCCGGCCCGCTGGCCTGCAGCTTCGACATGCTGGAGAACTACTTCGTCACCCAGGGCCGCGAATGGGAGCGCTACGCCTGGATCAAGGCGCGCGCGCTGACCGGTGGCGTCAATGACGAGCTGGAGTCGCTGCGCAAGCCCTTCGTGTTCCGCAAATACCTCGATTTCGGCGCGATCAACGCGATGCGCGACCTGCACGCGCAGATCCGCCGCGAGGTGGCGCGCCGCGACATGGCGGACAACATCAAGCTCGGTCCGGGTGGCATCCGCGAGATCGAATTCATCGCTCAGGTATTCCAGCTCATCCGCGGCGGCCGCGAGAGCGCGCTGCAGATCCGCCCGACGCAGAAGGTGCTCGACCGGCTGGCGATGCGCGGCGTGCTGGGCGAGGACGCGGTCGAACAGCTGCAGTCCGCCTACGTCTTCCTGCGCCGGCTCGAACACCGCCTGCAGTACGTCGAAGACGCGCAGACGCACAAACTGCCGGCCAGCGCCGAAGACCAGGCGCTGGTCGCCTCGGCCATGGGCTTCGGCGATTACGCCGCGCTGCTGGAGGAACTGGACCTCCACCGCGGCCACGTGAGCCGCCATTTCGACGCCGTATTCGGCGCGCAGGAAAGCTCGACCCCGACGCCGCGTGCCGTCTGGCAGGACATCGGTCAGGACAGCGCGCCATGCGACGACTGCCACAGCGCGCTCGACGGCATGGGCTTCGACGACACCGAACAGCTGGCGCGCCGCCTGTCCGCCTTCAAGTCGGGCAGCCGCTACCGCCAGTTGCCCGACAGTTCACGCACCCGAGTCGACGCGCTGGTACCCAAGCTGCTCGAAGCCTGCCGCGACACGCCGCACCCCACGGCCACCGCGCTGCGCGGCCTCGACCTGCTCGAAACCATCAGCCGGCGGGCTGCCTATCTGGCGCTGCTGGCCGAGTTTCCACAGGCGCTGAGCCAGGTGGCGCGGCTGATCGGCGCGTCGAGCTGGGCGGCGAACTATCTGGTACGCCACCCGATCCTGCTCGACGAACTGCTGGACGCCCGCCTGCTCACCGCCGAGCCCGACTGGCCGGCCTTCGAACAGGCGCTGCGCCAGCAACTGGACGAGCTGGGCGACGACACCGAGCGGCAGATGGACACCATGCGCGATGCCCACCATGCGCAGGTATTCCGGCTGCTGGCGCGCGACCTGGCCGGCGAGCTGTCGGTCGAGCGCCTGTCCGACCACCTGTCGGCGCTGGCCGACGCGATGCTGCGCATCACGCTGGACATGTGCTGGCGCAAGCTCACCCGTCGCCATTGCGACACGCCGCGCTTTGCGGTCATCGCCTACGGCAAGCTGGGCGGCAAGGAACTGGGCTATGCCTCCGACCTCGACGTCATCTTCCTGTTCGACGACCCGCACGAGTCGGCGCCGGAAACCTATGCGCGACTGGCCCAGCGCATGCTCACCTGGCTGTCCAGCCATACCAGCGCCGGCATCCTGTTCGAAACCGACACCCGGCTGCGGCCCAATGGCGAATCCGGCCTGCTGGTCAGTTCGATCGAGGCCTTCCGCGACTACCAGCAGAAATCGGCCTGGGTGTGGGAGCACCAGGCGCTGACGCGCGCCCGTTTCTGCGCCGGCGACGCCGCGGTCGGCGAGCAGTTCGAGGCGATCCGCCGCGAACTGCTGACGCAGCCGCGCGACGTCGCCGCGCTGCGCCGCGAAGTGCTGGACATGCGGCAGAAGATGATGGACGGCCACGCCAACAAGTCCGAACTGTTCGACATCAAGCACGACGCCGGCGGTCTGATCGACCTCGAGTTCGCCGTTCAGTACATGGTGCTGGCCCATTCGGGCGCGCACCCGGAGCTGACCGGCAATCTCGGCAACATCGCGCTGCTGCGCATCGCCTCCGAAGTCGGCCTGCTGCCGGCGCTCGACGCGGTCGCCGCCGGCAACGCCTACCGCCGGCTGCGCCACCTGCAGCACGGCCTGCGGCTGAACGATGCGCCGAAAGCCCGGGTGCCGAAGGACGAGGTGGTGGCCGAGCGCACTGCCATCCGTGCCATATGGTCGCGCCTGTTCGACGACGCGTCGAACTCCGACGCAGTCGAACGACTCTGACCCAAAGACCTGTCATGGAGCTTCGCATGCACACGCTTACCCTGCGCCGCAGCCTGCTGCTCGCCGGCCTCACCCTGACGCTCGGCGGCTGCGTCACTTCGCCGCCGCTTCCGCCGGCGCCGACCACCGACGAAATCGTGCAGATGTCGAAGGACGGCATCCCGCCGGCGGAAATCATCCAGCGCCTGGAGGAGAGCCGCGCGCTTTACCCGCTCAAGGCCTCTCAGCTGGCGAAGTTGCGCGAGGACGGCGTGTCGGACGAGGTGATCGACTACATGCAGCAGACGCTGATCGAAACCGAGCGCATGCGCGAAGCGATGCGCGAACGCGACCGCATGTGGATGTATGGCTACCCCTACTACCCGGCCTACCCCTGGGGCTACTGGCGGCGGCCTTACCGGTAGTGCGGCGCCGACCCGGGCGACACCTGCCGACAAATACCACCCAGTGATATACATAGAACTAAATATCACTTTTTTGGATAAGCATTGCTGACTAGACTGCGCGCTCCCTGAGATATCGAGCGACGCGCAGTGAAGATCCGCCACATCGACACCCGGCCCACCGAGGTCGGACAAGCCCACGAAGCACTCGGCCTGCCGCCGGTCGAGCAGGTGATCGACCGCGCGCAGGCACACCCGCTGGCCACCGTCGCCAGCTGGTTCATGGGCTTCACGCTGTTCGGCCTGGCCGCCATCCTGCTCGCGCGCGGCCTGCCACTGGGCGACCCGTCGGCGGCGCTGGACATCGTCATCGGCGTCGTCACCTCGGACGAATTCCTGAAGGCCGCCGCCGTCGGCTTCATCGCGCAGAGCATCGACGGCGCGCTCGGCATGGCCTACGGCATTTCCGCCACCACCTTCCTGCTCGGCACCGGCGCCTCGCCCGCAGTGGCGAGTGCCAGCGTGCACATCGCCGAAATCTTCACCACCGGCCTGTCCGGCCTGTCGCATCTGCGGCTGGGCAACGTCGACCGCAAGCTGATGCTCAAGCTGCTGATACCGGGCGTGATCGGCGGCGTACTCGGCGCGCTGGTGGTGACGAAATTCGACGGCGCTGCACTCAAGCCGTGGATTTCCGGCTACCTGCTGGTGATGGGCATCTACGTGCTGGCCAAGGCCTGGCGCCACCGGCGCAAGCCGGCACAGGAGCCGAAGCACGTCGCCAAGCTGGCGCTGTTCGGCGGCTTCGTCGACGCTGCTGGCGGCGGCGGCTGGGGGCCGGTGGTCACGACCAGCCTGGTCGGCGCCGGCCAGGACCCGCGCCGCACCATCGGTTCGGTGAATTTCGCCGAGTTCTTCATCGCCATCGCCAGCGCCGGCGCCTTCGTCATCTTCATCGACGCCGCCCCGTGGGCCACCGTGGCCGGCCTGGTCGCCGGCGGCATGTTCGCCGCGCCACTGGCCGCCTTCCTGTGCCGCGCGCTGCCGGCGCGTGCGCTGCTGGTGCTGGTCGGCACGCTGATCAGCGGCCTCAGTGCCTACAACCTGATGAAGGCACTGGGCTGAGCGCCGCCGGGGACGGACGAAGCGGCAGGTATACTTGCCGCCTGATCTCCGGATAGTGAGCATGACCCGTTACGCCAACACTGCCGCCTACCGCTTCATCCGCCTCGACGACCGCGAAGCGCTGCGCACACGCATCCACGACGCGGCGCAGTCGCGCCAGCTGCTCGGCACCGTGCTGCTGGCCAGCGAGGGCATCAACATCTTCCTCGCCGGGCTGGAAGGCGATCTGCGCGACTTCTTCGCCGAACTCGGGCAGGACCCGCGCTTCGCCGCGCTCGACGTGAAGTGGAGCGGCTCGGACACGCTGCCCTTCAAGCGGCTGCGCGTGCGGCTGAAGAAGGAAATCGTCACCGTCGGCGCGCCCGACTTCGACCCGACCGAAACGCCGGCGCCCTATCTGCCGCCGGCCGAACTGAAGCGCTGGTACGACGAAGGGCGGCCCTTCGTCATCATCGACACACGCAACCGCTGGGAAGTCGAGCAGGGCAGCTTCGACAACGCGCTCGATCCGGGCGTCGACAGCTTCGGTCAGTTCCCGGCCGCGCTCGAACAGTACGCCGATCTGAAGGACACGCCCATCGTCACCTTCTGCACCGGCGGCATCCGCTGCGAAAAAGCCGCACCCTTGATGAAGAAGGCCGGCTTCAACAAGGTGTGGCAGCTTGAAGGCGGCATCCTGCGCTATTTCGAGGAAGTGGGCGGCGCCCACTGGCACGGCAACTGCGTCGTGTTCGACGACCGCGGCGCACTGAAGCCGGATCTGAGCCCGGCCCGCTGAGTCAGCGCTGGGTCAGGCGGCCACGCTGCCGCGCAGCTTCTTGACGCCCAGCACCACGGCCAACGTGATCGCACCGGCGACGACGCCGGTCAGTGCGTCGGCGACGAAGGGCAGCAGCACGCCCCACACCGAACCCACCGCTTCCGACAGATGATGTATCCGGTCGTGCAGCGCCGGAATGCCGTGTGTCAGGATGCCGCCGCCAACCAGGAACATGGCGGCGGTGCCGGCCACCGACAAAGCCTTCATCAACCACGGCGCCAGCGCGAGGATGCCGCGGCCGAGCGCACGCGCTGCGCCCGAGGTGGTTCGGCTCAGGTAGAGACCGGCATCGTCCAGCTTGACGATGCCCGCCACCAGTCCGTAGACCCCGACCGTCATGATGGCGGCGATGCCCGCCAGTACCGCGACCTGGGTACCGAAAGGCGCGTCGGCCACGGTGCCCAGCGTGATGGCAATGATTTCGGCCGACAGGATGAAATCGGTACGGATGGCGCCCTTCACCTTCTCCTTCTCCAGCGCCACCAGATCGACCTGTTCGTCGGCCAGTGCCTTCATGTGCTCGGCGTGGTGGGCGGCGTCTTCGTCGGCGCTGTGCAGGAATTTGTGCGCCAGTTTCTCGACGCCTTCGTAACAGAGGAAGAGCCCGCCTATCATCAGCAGCGGCGTCACCGCCGCCGGGAGGAAGGCGCTGATGGCCAGCGCCGCCGGCACCAGGATGAGCTTGTTGCGCACCGAACCCATGGCCACCGCCCACACCACCGGCAGTTCGCGGTCGGCCTTGACGCCGGCCACCTGCTGCGCGTTCAGCGCGAGGTCGTCGCCGAGCACGCCGGCCGTCTTCTTGGCGGCGACCTTGGTCAGGACGGACACGTCGTCCAGTACGCTGGCGATGTCGTCGATCAGTGCGAGAAGGCTGGCTCCGGCCATGGCGAAATCCTGTGAGTGTTGTCGGGGTCGATCCGCACGGCATGGATCGCGCGGCGCATGCTACCGGAAGTCGGTGATGAGACTGCAGTCGATCACGGCGCGCGCGGTCGGCGCAGGTACAGATCGCAGCCGTGCGCCACGCCGGACGCCGCCAGCCAGAACAGCACCTGGGTCGCACCGCCGCCGGTGAGGGCCGCGCGCAGAGCCAGCATCAGGCACAGGCCGGCCGCCAGCGTCGGCAGCCAGCGGCCCGGCGCGAAGCCCAGACCGCGCCGGCGATGCAGCAGCGCCAGTGCCGCCGCTTCGCACAAAACCCCTATCATGATCAGGTCGATCAACACACCATTCGCCAACAGGTCGGACATGCGAGCGCTCCACGCTGAGATCGGCAGCACGCTGCCGCATACGCACACCGTACACGACTGACAGGCCGACGCACCCTTCCCCATGCACGCCACCGAACAGCCCCCGCTGTCGCAGCGCCTCCGACAGGTGACGGCAGCACATCACACGCGGGTCGAGCGCAGCGGCCCGATGCCGGCGCTGCTGCGCGGCGAACTCGGGCTGACCGCCTACTGCATGCTGCTGCGCAACCTGCATCCGATCTACCGCGATCTCGAAGCCGCGCTGGCGCGGCATGCGGCGCACCCCGGACTGGCCGGGCTGGACATCGATGGATTGCCGCGCAGCACGGCGCTGGAGGCCGACCTGGCCACACTGCACGGCGACAGCTGGGCGGACGCGCTGCCGCTGGTCGACGCGGCGGCGGACTACGCCGCGCGCCTGCGCGAACTGTCGGCAAGCCGGCCGGAACTGCTGCTCGCGCACGTATATGTGCGCTACCTCGGCGATCTGCAGGGCGGACAGATCCTGCAGCGCATCGTCGCCCGCTGCTTCGCGCTGGACGGCGAAACCGGCACCCGCTTCTACCGCTTCGGTGTCCATGCGCCGGCCGAACTCAGCGCACGACTGCGCGCCGCACTCGACGGGCCGTCGCGCGACGACGCCACGCAGGCGGACATCGCCCGCGAAGCCGAAGCCGCCTTCCTGCGTCACGTGGACATTTTCGAGGCGCTGCCGGTCGGCGACGCCGCCGCGCTCAGAGCGGTCGATTGAATTCGCGCAGGCGGGCGTAAACCGCCGCGGCACGCGTCGCCGATGCCTCCAGTTCCTCGATCAGCGTAGCGACCGGGATCGACGCCGTGGTGTCGGTCAGCTCCATCGCCGCCACGCTCGCATTGGCCAGGATGGCGCCCATCACTTCGTCGGGCAGGCCGCGCGCCTCGCGCGTGGTCAGCTGCGCATCGGCCTGGCCGGTCATCGTCAGCGACTGTTCGAGATGGCGACGCGCCGCCTCGGTGCGCTTCGCATCGGTGAGGTCAGTGAACATCAGGATGCAACCGAGCACGGCATCGCGCGGGCCCGGCACGACGTCGGCGCGCACGCCCAGCGCAATGCCACTGCTCATCCGCCACTCGCCACGCCACGACACCCGTCCTTCGCGCAGCGACCTCAACACATCGCGCACAGAGGCCTGATCTTCGAACAGCGCCGCCAGTTCGTCGAAATTCGCTGGCTGCCGGCAGCCGCCCGGTAGGATGCCGGCGAGTGCCGGACTGGGAAACAGGATGCGACCGTCCGCGTCGGCAACCAGCAGCGGCTCCGGCGACTCGTCGACCGCGGTGCGGAATTTCTCAAGCTGGTGCTGGGCGATGAGCAGGCGCACCGCCTGCGTCTGCATGATCACGTCGCGCAGCGAGGCGCCGATCGCGCGCGCCAGCGCCAGATCGGCGCGCGACCACGGTGCTGCGGTGCCACGCACGATTTCCGACCACGCCTCGAACGAGCGTCGTGGCGACAAGGTCAGCGGATCGTTGTCGACCATGGGCTTGGCGGGGTCGCCGGCCCAGGTCAGCTTGGCACGCTGCTCGCGGCGGAACCACATCAGCAGATTGCGGCCGCGCGTCGACAGATCGATCGCCAGCACGCCGCACACCACCGGCGTCAGGTAGGCCAGCGCCGGATTGGCGCGCTCGACCGAGACGCAGCTGAACAGCATCTGCTTCATCTCGCCGGACACCCAGCCGGCCAGCGCGCGCACTGCCTCGGTGGACGGCACCTCGCCGGCGGTCAGCAGTTCGCCGTCGTGCAATAGCGCGACACCGCTGGCGTCCATCGGCAGCAGCAGGGTGCGCGCGTTGCGCATCAGCGCCGAACGCCAGTCGCCCTCGGTCGACGTCGCCTCGATCAGCCGCAGTTCCATGCGCCGCACCAGCACGTCGACCTGGGTGCGCACGTAGTTCTCGATCGCCGCGATGCGCGTCGACATCACCTCCGCCAGCACGTCGACGGCGGCGCGCTGCGCGTAATGGATGCGCCGCGGCGAGTAGTGGTGACAGGCGATCAGCCCCCACAGCCGCCCCTCGCGCACCAGCGACACCACCAGCGTGGCGGTCACGCCCATATTGCGCAGGTACTGGATGTGCAGCGGCGACATGCTGCGCAGGTGGCACATCGACATATCCAGCTCTTCGCCGCTGTGCGGCAGCCGGCGCGGCTCGACGGCGACCGGCAGGTAACGCGCATCGACCAGCACGCGCACCCTGTTGCGCAGATACAGGTCGCGCGCGCGCTGCGGAATGTCGGTTGCCGGGTAACGATGACCGAGCAGGGTGTCGAGCCGGTCGTCGCGCGCCTCGGCGACGATCTCGCCATGGCCGTCGGCGTCGAAGCGATACACCATCACGCGGTCGTAATGGGTCAGTTCGCGTATCGACTGCACCGCCGTGTCCGCCAGCGCATCGACGCTCATCGCCTCGCTGAAGCGTCGCACCGCCGTCGCCAGCAGGGCCTGCGCCGCGACATCCTCGGCCGGCGGCCCGGCGGTTTCCAGCTCGACGATCAGCGTGCCGGACTGCCCGCGATGCGCCATGCCCTCGAAATGTCGCAGCAGCCCGCCGTGGCCGGTGCTGCAGTGGAAGGGCGTCAGTTCGACTGCGGTCAGCGTCCGACCCAGTTCGCGCACACGCGCCGCCAGGTCGCCGCCGAGCGCCGGCAGCGGCGCCTCGACCACCTCGACGTGCGGCACGCCCAGCCACTGTTCGGTATTCAGGCTGGCCTGCAGCACCTGCAGGTCGGATTCACGCACGACCAGCAGCACGCCGTGCGGCTGTATCGAGCCGGCAAGGTGGATGAGCTCGCGCTCGCAGTTGGTCAGGTCGGCCTGACCGAAGGGCGGACTGTAGAGAGGTTCGTTCACTTTGCGTGACCGCTCAGTGCATCTGACCCCTGTCCCTCGCGCCGGGGCCACGCGGCTGCACTGCGCGGATGATGAGACCGATGGTGTTCGAGTCTCCGTTATGGATCAGCACGGCCGACAGTTCAACATCGACAGTGAGGCCCCGCTCGTTGCGCAGGCGCGTCGCCAGACGCAGCGTGCCGCTCTGCCGCACCGCAGCGAGCAGGCTAACCAGTCCATCGCTCTCGCCCGACAGCCATGCCGCCATCGAGCGGCCACGCAGCGAGGCCATGTCGACGCCCTGCACCAGCTCGACGAAAGCCGGGTTGGCGCTGAGCAGCACCCCCTGCTCGTCGGTGAAGGCGACCGCATCGGGTGTCAGGCGCACCAGTTCCGGCAGCATCGCATCGTCGACCGCCGGCGGCATCTGCCCGCCTTCCGGCCAGGCACGCATCAGCAGCAGCGTGCTGCCTTCGTCGCGGAACAGCGATACCCACGCGTGGATGCGACTGCCCGACGCCAGATCGAGCATCGCGTCGCCCGGGCGCTCGGACACCCGCACCGTGCCCAGCAGTTCTTCCAGTGCGGGCAGCGAGGACGGCGCCAGCGCGTAGCCGGCCTGACGGCCAGGCATGTCCTGCACGGTGCCGCCGAACAGACGGCCGGCAGCGCGGTTGGCATCGACGATGCGCAAGGTGTCGGCGTCCACCACCAGCACGGCATCGGTGGCGATCTGGAACAGCAGGCGGTAGCGGGTTTCCGCCTGCCGCATGCGCCAGTAGTCGCGTTCCATCGACTGCTGGGCATCGACCAGCCGCTGCTGCATCGCCGAGACGGCGCGCAGGTCGCGTCCGACCACCAGCAGCGGACCGCCGTGGCCGAGGCGCACGGCGGTGTAGGCCACCGGCAGATCGCTGCCGGCCAGCGACGGGTGATTGATGTGGCGGGTGCGCGAAACGCCGGACTCGGCCGCCTCGCTGAGCAGGTCCTCGACCTTGCGGCGGGTGTCCGGCGTCACCGTGTCTATCCACTGGCGGCCCAGCCATTCGCCGGCCGCGGCGCTGACCGGCTCGGTACCGCCCAGCGCGACGCTGCGGATGACGCCTTTTTCATCGATCACCAGCGCGATATCGCTGGCGACCGACACCAGCATGTCGGCCAACTCCGGGGCCACATCGGAGAAGGCGCTCAGGTCTCCTGGATCGTTCGGTAGCTTGTTCACGGCATGGGCCTGGTTAGCAGGACGGAGAGATACGGGACCGACCTGCTGCAAATTTCGGGCCCGGCCTGGACCGGGACATGCGCTGCCGCGTGGTTCGGAAAAGCCCGGTACGCGCAATTCAACGGAAGCACACCCGCTGACCACCGGACTGCCGACGGCGCAATCGCGACAACGCCTTCAATTACTTGAGTTTAACGCCTGCATGCTACGGCAAGTCGCCGGCTGGCACACGTGACTGGTGTCAAAAAGTAGGTCGCGTCAGCCGAAGGGTGCGTTCAGGCGGACGATGGACAGGTTCAGTGCCGCAGCGAAAGCCACCCACAACGCATACGGCAGCAACAGCGCGGCCGCGCGTGCGGACCATGGTCGCAGGCGGACCATCAGGAACACCACCGACAGCCACAGCAGCACGACTTCGGCCAACGCCCAGTCGGGACGGCGCAGATGGAAGAACAGCGCACTCCACAGCACGTTCAGGCCGCCATTGGCGGCGAACATCGCCAGCAGCTGGCGCCGCCCACGCGCGTCCGGCGCATGGCGCCAGCCGAGCACGCCGGCGGCGGCTGCCAGACCGAAGATGAGGGTCCAGGCCGGCCCGAAAGCCCAGTCCGGCGGCTGCCAGGAAGGTTTCACGAGCGCGCGGTACCAGTCGCTCAGATCGGTCATCGCGCCGCCCAGGCCGGCCACCGCAAGCGCGGCAAGTGCAGCGACGGCCACCGGCTTCCAGCGCGTGGCCGTCGGCGCCTTCATGGCGACACGATGCCGCAGAGGTGCGCGAGGTCCTTGAAGAAGATGCGCATATGCGCCAGCGGCCGCGCACGGACCAGTCGCTTGTGCATATAGGCCTGCCAGGTCAGCTGCTGCACGTCGGGATCGCGGCAGATGCTGACGAAGCGCTCGCGCCGCTTGTCGCTGGCGTACCAGAAGCGCTGCATGATGCCGAGCACCATGAACACCCGGCCGTGCGCCTTCATGAAGCGCTTGCGCGCCAGCCTTAGCGCGCGCGCATCGCCGGTGACCAGATAGGCGTCGACCGCCTCGGCCGCCAGCCGGCCGCCACTCAGCGCGTAGTAGATGCCTTCGCCGGACGCCGGCGCGACGACGCCCGCCGCATCGCCGGCCAGCACGACGTCGCGTCCGTTGTCCCAGCGGCGCAGCGGGCGCATCGGAATCGGCGCGCCTTCCCGGCGAACGGTGCCGGCAGCACTCAGGCCGGCGCTGTCGCGCAGCGCGCTGACGCCGCCGCGTATCGAGAAGCCCTTGCGCGCCGAGCCGACGCCGACACTGACCGTGTCGCCGTGCGGGAACACCCATCCGTAGAAGTCTGGCGACAACCGGCCCTGGTAATAGACATCGCAGCGGCTGCCGTCGAAACCGGTCTGCGGCGCGCGCACGATCTCGTGGTAGGCGAACACGCAGGGCACCTGGTCGGCGCCCGGCACACACTGCCGGCCGACCGCCGACAGCGCACCGTCAGCGCCGATGATGGCGCGCGCGCGCACGCTGCGCTCGCCCTGCTCGCCGACCCGGTAATGCACGACGGCCGAGCCGGCACCGTCGCGGCTCACGCGCAGGAAACTGCCGGTGCGCCGGTGCGCACCAGCAAGTTCGGCGCGTTCGCGCAGGTATTCGTCGAACTGTTCGCGATCGACCATGCCGACGAAACCGCCGTCGATCGGCATGTCGACCTCACGCCCGCTGGGCGACACCATGCGCGCGGAGCGGGCACGGGCGACCAGCAGTTCGTCCGGAATGCGGAACTCCTCGATCGCCTTCGGCGGTATCGCGCCGCCGCAGGGCTTGATCCGACCGCCGCGATCGAGCATCAGCACCGCGTAGCCGCGTCGCGCCAGATCGGTCGCCGCGGTGGCCCCGGCAGGCCCGCCGCCGACCACCACCACATCGTAGCTTTCCATGATCAGGCCTCTCTTTCCACGCGCGGCATGAGCGGCAACGGCGCGGTCGGCGCAGACGCCGTGCCCGTCGCGGGCTGCAGGCCGGAAATCCGCGTCGCCATGACGGCCGACACGATGAACAGCAGCGCCTCGCCGCCGAACACCAGCGCATAGGCGATGCCCGGTTCGGCGATCAGGGCGCGCGTCAGATCGACCGCGACAGTGCCGGCGAAGCCGCCCAGCGCGAAGGCGATCGCCTGCGCCGCCCCCCACAGTCCCATGCGCACGCCTTCGCGACCGGCGCCGCCCTGGCCGGCCAGGCGCATCATCGACGCGATCGCCGCCACCGCGAAGGCGCCGTTGGATACGCCGAGCAGGAACACGGTTTCGCGCAAGGGCCAGCCCTGGCCGCCGAAGCCGGCGGCCGTGAGACCGAACAGCGCACAGGCCGACGCGATGCAACCGCCGATGATCCACAGCCGCAGCGAGCCGATCTGCCGGCCGCCAAATACGGTGCCGGTCAGCGCCACCAGCAGCATGCCGGCGAACACGCCGCCGTGCTGCAGGCCGGACAGCTGCGTCGACCGTCCCGGCGAATAGCCGAACACGGTGCCGGCAAAGGGTTCGAGTATCAGGTCCTGCGCGCTGTAGGCGAGCATGGACACGAAAACGAACAGTGTAAAAAGCCGCGCATGCGACTCGCCCCAGACCTGGGCAAGTGCAGCGCGGAATGGGGTGCACTGAAGAGGAGAGTGCGGCAGCCCCGTCGAAACCGTGTTCGCAACGGTGCCGACGCCCTCGACGCCGCGCACGGCGAAGAGCGCCAGCATGAAGGCGCAGAACGAGGTGCCGGCAACGACCTGCAGCAGACGTTCGCCGGAGAAGGGGTCGAGCAGCTTGCCGGTGACGCCGGCGGTCAGCGCGAAGCCGAGGATCATCATCATCCAGACGATGGTGGCGGCCGCGGCACGACGGCCGTCGTCCACGCGCTTGGCGAGCAGCACCAGCAGCGAGGTGCCGGCGGCGCCGACACCGACGCCGATCAGCACGAAGGCAAGCACCGCCAGTGCAACGCCGGCGGCGAAATGATCGGCCATCAGCACGGTGGCGAGGGCGGCCAGCGTGCCGCCGGCGGCCAGTACCGCCATGCCGCCGATGATCCACGGCGTGCGCCGCCCACCCAGATCCGACCCGTGCCCGAGGCGCGGGCGCAGCGTCTGCACCGCGTAATGCAGCGCCACCAGAATGCCGGGCAGCATGGCAGGCAAGGCCAGTTCGACCACCATGACCCTGTTCAGCGTCGACGTGGTGAGCACGACGATGGCGCCAAGCGCGGTCTGCACCAGACCGAGGCGGAAGATGCCGAGCCAGCCGAGGGCGTTGTTCATGTCAGTCGCCTCCGAGCGCGCGCAGCGCAAAGGCGCTCACCAGCATGCCGAGCACGTAGAGCGTGATGCCGGTGCCGTTGTACCAGGGCGCTCGACCGCGCGGATCGTCGAGCAGGCGGGACATCAGCATCAGCTGCGCGCCGAGCAGCAGGCCCACCAGCGCGGCGTGCGCCGGCGCTCCCCAGTACGCGAGCATCGCGACGACCACGACCTGCGGCACCGCCATCACCCAGCAGGCGACGCGGCCGGCGCGCGCAACGCCCAGTTGCACCGGCAGCGAAGCGATGCCCATGCGGCGGTCGCCATCGACCGACTTGAAATCGTTCAAGGTCATGATGCCGTGCGCGCCGGCACTGTACAGACCGGCCAGCAGCAGGCTGCGCAGGTCGGGCATGGCACCACCAGCCATCACGGCGGCTCCGGTGACCCAGGCCAGCCCCTCGTAACAGAGGGCGCAGGCGCTGTTGCCCCACCAGCCGTTGGCCTTCAGCCGCAGCGGCGGCGCGCTGTAGGCCCAGGCCAGCAGCAGGCCGACAGCGGCGGCGGCAAAGCCCCAGGGACCGAGCGCGGTCGCCACCGCGAGCGACAGCGCGGTCCAGATGACCGCGATATAGAGACCCCAGTGACCCGGCATGCGACCGGATGGAATCGGACGCTGCGGCTCGTTGATCGCATCGACGTGACGGTCGAACCAGTCGTTCACCGCCTGGCTGGTCGCACAGACCAGCGGCCCCGCCAGCAGCACGCCGAGCAGCACGACCTGCCAGCGCTCACCGGCCGGCAGGCCGGAGGCGACGACGCCACAACCGAAAGCCCACATCGGCGGAAACCAGGTGATGGGCTTGAGCAGTTCGGCAACGGCAGAGAGGGCAGGACGTGTCATGAGCTAACAGTAGGCTTGACGCACGAGAGCGTCAAGACAAACTTACACTCATTCAGTCCATTTTGATTGACACCCGGCGCAAGGTCGCCGACCGTGCGTCACGACAGCGCCGTGCGGACGCGGTCGGCGGGGCGCGGCCCGGCCGACCGACCCGCTCCGGATCACTCCTCGCCCGGCTCCTGCCCGCCCTCGTCGCCCTGATCGGGGTTGAGGTCGCCGATGCCATAGCGGCGCAGCTTCACGTACAGGCTCTGCCGGCTCAGGCCGAGCATTTCGGCCGCCGACGCGCGGTTGTCGTGCGTCATGTCGAGTGCCGCCTCAATGCACAGCTTCTCGATCAGATCGGTCGATTCGCGCACCAGATCCTTCAGCGACACGCGACCGACCAGGCCGGTCAGCTGCTCGACCGAACGCGGCATCTCGCGGCTGATCCGCGGTTCCGGTTCGATGCGGCGACTGACGCCGCGCACGGTGAAGCCGATGCACGGACGCTCACCGCGGTCCACCGCGACCGCCGACACCTCGACGTCGACATCCGAGCCGTGCTCGCCGCGCAGCACGGTCGAGAACAGACGGATCGAACCGTGCTGGCGCACGTTCACCATCAGCACCTTGAAATCGACGCCCGGACGGCCAAGCCAGCGTTCGAGCGACTGCGTGCGCGCCTGTTCGATGCTTGCCAGCTGGGCGAGATCGACGAAGGCCTGGTTGGCGGTCAGGATGACGCCGTCCTCGCCGGTCAGTACGAAAGCGTCCGGCACCATTTCGACCGCATCGACCACCGACATCCGCTCGCCCGATTCGGTGCCGGTGGCACCGACCTGCGACAGCCGCACCAGATACAGCGATGCGGCGTCCTGTCTGACCAGCGAGGCGGCCACCAGCCAGTCGCCCCCCCCCGGCCCGCGCACGCGCACGTCGTCGGAACGACCGTTGGCACGCACCGCCGCGAACAGTCCCTGCACCGCCTGATTGCCGGCGTCATCCAGCCCTTCGGGGAAGTTGCGCCCGACCACGCTGCGCGCATCCTCGCCCAGCATCCGGTTGGCGGCTGCATTCGCCTCGACGATGCGCTGGCTGACGGTATCGACCACCAACACCGCTTCAGACGTCATCTGGAACAGCAGGCGGTAGCGCGCCTCGAGCTGGCGCAGGCGGGCATAGTCGCGTTCGATCGACTGCTGCGCATCGACCAGCCGCTGCTGCAGCATGGAAAGCGCCGTCAGGTCGCGGCCGAGCGCGACGACCGTGCCGTCGTGTCCGATGCGCACGGTCGAATAGAGCAGCGGCAGATCGCTGCCGCCCTGCACCGGATGATTGACGTGCCGCGCACGGCGGCTTTCGCCGCTCGCTGCGTCCTGCAGCAGCGCCTCGACCTTGGGGCGGCTTTCAACCGTCACCACTTCGGTCCACCGGCGCCCAAGCCAGCGCGCGCCGGCCTCGGGCAGCAACGCACCGTCGTTGAATGCAAGGTCGCGGATGACGCCCTTGTCGTCGAGCAACAGCGCAACGTCGGAGGCGGCGGCAATGAGTCGTGCAGCCGACTCGGCATCGACGCCATGTAGCAAACCCATCGGCGAATCAAAAGGCTTCACCGTCAACCTTCCCGCATCGGCGTCCATTTTCGCGATCTGATCGCGCCCCTGCTCCGAACCCAATCGATACCCTCCAGAAACTGATCACCCATGCGCAAATCGCACAGGCAGCAATGCTTCGGCCACATCGACCGCGGCGCTGGCGTCGCGCGCCGTCGCGTCGGCGCCGACCAGCGGCACCCACTCCGGCCGGCTGGCGAAGATCGGGCCGCCGACCATCACCACGATGTCGCGTTGCAGCGACACCCGGCGAGCCGCGGTGATCCATTCCGCCAGTTCGTCGAAGCGCGTTTCGCTACCGAGTGATACGCCCACCAGATCGAAGCGCTCGGCGCGCAGCAGGCGCAGCGCTTCGCCGCGCGGACCCGGTGTGTCGAGTCGCACGTCCCAGCGGCGCTGGCGGAAGAAGTCGGCCACCATGGACATGCCGAAGGTGTGCTGCTCCCCCGGCAAGGTGGCGAGCAGCACGCGGCGGCCTGTCTCGCCCGAATGCAGATCGCTGCGGAAACTCGGGCTGACGTCGTGCAGCACCTGCTGGATCCGCCACAGGCCGAGCGTGACCTGCGTGAAATCGCACAGATCGGCTTCCCACAGTTCGCCGAGCCGGCGCGCTGCCGGCGCCAGCAAGTCGAGACAGATGACCCGTGGCTCGACGCCGCGGGCGCGGATCGCCTGTACGCAGCTGCGTACTACGCCGGCATCCTGTGCCAGCACGAGGTTGGCGAATTCGTGGATTTCGCGCGCCGAGATGGTGGTTGCGCCCGCCCCGGCCGGCGGCAGATCGACCAGCTCACCGTGCGCCAGCATCAGCCGCGGAATGATCTCCGCTTCTATCGTCTGCGCCAGATCCCCCAGCCAGTCGGGGGCGGCAAATACGGGCGGTCCGATCGGCGGCCCACCGAAGTGGCTCACGCCGCCCTGCTCCTGCACGGACAAGCTCTCTACCGACACCTGCGCCCTGCGGGCGCCTCGCTGCGTCATCCCGGCCATCTTCCTGCCTCCTTGGGTCTTCTTGTCGTGCCCCGGCCGTGTCGGATGCGCCCCCGGTGGACGCCCCATGGATGCGGACGGGCTGTACGGCTGCTGCGGGTGGTGAACCCAGTGTCCGTGGTGGCACTGACGACGAGGGTGAGCAAGTCTCTGGGCAGGAAGGCGTGGGTTCGAAGATGTCTGCAGAACTGGACGCCAACAGTGTAGGAATAGAGCGCGCCACCCTGCACTGTCAAGTTAACTTGTCAATTTCGATGACGCGCCGGCCCGAATGGCCAGCTGGACCGCGCGCATTGTCATTCCGCTGATGTACTTCCGTCGTGACGTCAATTTACATTGACACTTTGTCCCCGGCCGTCTAGATTCGATTACGAGGACAGAGGAGACGCGACGATGCGCAACAGAGAGGCCTCACCGGCGACGCGGCACACACCGCTCTACACGCCGGAGGAACGCCGCCGGCGGGATGAGTCACCCTGGACTCTGGTTCAGGGGGTGCTGGCGCCGGTGCAGTTCATCGCCTTCGCGATCAGCCTCGTGCTCGTGCTGCGCTATCTGTGGTCCGGTGAGGGCCTGCAGGCGGCGACCTGGTCGGTGGTGATCAAGACCCTGCTGCTGTACGCCATCATGGTCACCGGCTCGATCTGGGAAAAGGCGGTTTTCGGCGTCTGGCTGTTCGCCCGCCCCTTCTTCTGGGAAGACGTATTCAGCTTCGCCGTACTGGCGCTGCACACCGCCTACCTGGTCGCGCTGGCGACCGGCACGCTGGACGCGACCGGCCTGATGTGGCTGGCGCTGGCCGCCTACTTCACCTACGTCATCAACGCCGGACAGTTCCTGCTCAAGCTGCGCGCCGCGCGGCTCGACACGGCGACTCCGGCGGCCCGCAACCACGGCGCGGTGGTGCAGGCATGAGCAATCTGCACGACATTCCGGTCGCCACCCGCAGCGGCTGCGACGAGCGCCCGGTGCTGCGCGAACGCGGCCAGCGCGAAGTGTTCTGCGGCCTCACCGGCATCGTGTGGCTGCACCGCAAGCTGCAGGACGCCTTCTTCCTGGTGGTCGGCTCGCGTACCTGCGCCCACCTGATCCAGTCCGCCGCCGGCGTCATGATCTTCGCCGAGCCGCGCTTCGGCACCGCCATCCTGACCGACCGCGACCTTGCCGGCATGGCCGACGCCAACGACGAACTCGACCGCCTGTGCGTCACGCTGCTCGAACGCCGGCCGGAAATCCGCACGCTGTTCCTGGTCGGCTCCTGCCCGTCGGAAGTGATCAAGCTCGACCTCGCTCGTGCCGCCGAACGACTCAACGCCCGGCTGCTGCCGCAGGTGCGCGTGCTGAACTATTCCGGGTCCGGCATCGAAACCACCTTCACCCAGGGCGAGGACGCCGCGCTGCGCACCTTCGTGCCGCTGATGCCGCACTCCGACGCGCGCCAGCTGATGGTGGTGGGCTGCCTGCCGGACATCGTCGAGGACCAGTTCCGCCGCCAGTTCGAACAGCTGGGCATCGCCGACGTCGTGTTCCTGCCGGGCCGACGCGCGGCCGACGTGCCGGCGATCGGTCCGAACACCGACCTGCTGCCGGCCCAGCCCTTCAATGGCGACACCGTGCGCGCACTGGTCGCCCGCGGCGCCCGCCTGCTGCGCGCGCCCTACCCCTTCGGCGCCGAAGGCACGACCGCCTGGCTGCAAGCGGCCGCCCGCGCCTGGGGCGTAACCCAGGCCGCATTCGACGCGGTAACCGGCCCGGCACGTGCGCGCGCTGAAACGGCACTGGCACGGCAACGCCCGCTGCTGGCCGGGCGCAGTCTGTTCATGCTGCCCGACTCGCAGCTCGAACCTTCGCTCGCCCGCTTCCTGCACCGCGAGCTGGGCATGCGGCTGATCGAGGTCGGCACGCCCTTTCTCGACCGCCAGATGGTGAGCGAAGAACTGGCGCTGCTGCCCGACGACATCATGCTCAGCGAAGGCCAGCACCTGGACCGCCAGCTCGACCGCGTGCGTGCCGCCCGCCCCGACCTCACGGTGTGCGGCCTCGGCTTGGCCAACCCGCTGGAAGCCGAAGGGCTGGCGACCAAGTGGTCGATCGAACTGGTGTTCTCGCCGATACACGGCTACGACCAGGCGGGCGACCTGGCCGAACTGTTCGCCCGCCCGTTCGCGCGCCGCGCACGGCTGGCCGTCTGAAGGGGCACGCGATGCAGCTCACGCTCTGGACCTACGAAGGACCGCCGCACATCGGTGCCATGCGCATCGCCACCTCGATGCGCGACCTGCACTACGTGCTGCACGCACCGCAGGGCGATACCTATGCCGACCTGCTGTTCACGATGATCGAACGGCAGGACCGCCGGCCGCCGGTCACCTACACCACCTTCCAAGCGCGCGACCTCGGTGGCAGCACCGCCGAGCTGGTGAAGGCGGCGGTCGCCGAAGCCTTCGAGCGCTTCCGCCCGGCCGCACTGCTGGTCGGTGATTCCTGCACCGCCGAACTGATCCAGGACCAGTCCGGCGCGCTGGCCGCCGGCATGCAGCTGCCGATACCGGTGATACCGCTGGAACTGCCGGCCTACTCGAAGAAGGAGAACTGGGGCGCCGCCGAAACCTTCTATCACCTGGTGCGCGCCCTGCTCGCAGACCATGTGCCCGCACCCGGAAGCAAGCGCCCGGCGCGCGATCCCGCACGGCGTCCGCGCGCCAACGTGCTCGGCCCGACCGTGCTCGGCTTCCGCTGCCGCGACGACGTGACCGAAATCCGCCGCCTGCTCGACGCGCTCGGCATAGACGTGAACGTGGTGGCGCCGCTCGGCGCTTCGGTCGACGATCTGCGCCGGCTGCCGGATGCCGACTTCAACATCGATCTCTACCCGGAGGTGTCGCGCACGCTGACCGGCTGGCTCGGCCGCAGCTTCGGCATGCCGGCGACGCGGACCATTCCGATGGGCGTCGGCGCCACGCGCGACTTCATCGCCGAAGTCGCCACGCTGGCCGGCGTCGATCCGTCGCCGCTGCTGGGCGGCGAGACGCCGGGCGCAGCCGGCCGCGGCAGTTCGGCCTCGCGCCAGCCCTGGTATGCGCGCTCGGTCGACTCGACCTATCTGACCGGCAAGCGGGTATTCATATTCGCCGACGCCACGCACGCCATCGCCGCGGCACGCATCGCGGCCGAAGAGATGGGCTTCACCGTGGTGGGCCTCGGCTGCTACGCCCGCGACTTCGCCCGCGACGTGCGCGAGGCGGCGGCGCGTTACGGCGTCGAGGCGCTGATCAGCGACGACTACCTCGAAGTCGAGAAGGCGATCGCCGCCGCCGCACCCGAACTGGTGCTCGGCACGCAGATGGAGCGTCACATCGCGAAGCGGCTGGGCATCGCCTGCGCCGTCATATCGAGCCCGATCCACGTACAGGACGTGCCGGCCCGCTACAGCCCGGTGTACGGCTTCGAAGGCGCCAACGTGCTGTTCGACAGCTGGGTGCATCCGCTGGTGATGGGGCTGGAAGAGCACCTGCTGCAGATGTTCCGCGACGACTTCGAATTCAACGACGCCGCCCCCGCCTCGCACCTGCCTGCCGTCGCCGCACAGACGATGGCGGTGGCCGAACTGGGCATGAGCGACGCGGACGACGGTCCGGCCTGGACCGCAGACGGCGAGCGCGAACTGAAGAAGATTCCGTTCTTCGTCCGCGGCAAGGCGCGCCGCAATACCGAAAGCTACGCCCGCAGCCGCGGACTGAGCACCATCACGGTGGAGACGCTCTACGATGCCAAAGCTCATTTCGCGCGCTGAGCCCTCGACCGCCGATGCCACGCCCATACGCGTGGTCATCGTCACGATGGACACCCATCTGGCCAGTGCCACCGAGCGCGCGCGCAGCGCGCTGCGGCGCGAACTGCCCGGTCTGGAACTGGAGGTGCACGCCGCCTCGGAATGGAGCGACCGGCCGGAGGCACTGGCGCGCTGCGAGGCCGCCATCGGCGCCGCCGACATCGTCATCGCCACCATGCTGTTCATGGAAGACCACTTCCGCCCGGTGCTGCCGGCGCTGATCGCGCGCCGCGAGCACTGCGACGCCATGGTGTGCGCCATGTCGGCCGGCGAAGTCGCGCGGCTCACCCGCATCGGCCGCTTCGACATGAGCGCGCCGCCGAGCGGCCCGATGGCGCTGCTGAAGCGGCTGCGCGGCAACGCCGGCAAGGGCGGCAGCAGTTCCGGCGAACGGCAGATGCGCATGCTGCGCCGCCTGCCCAAGTTGCTGCGCTTCATACCTGGCACCGCGCAGGACGTGCGCGCCTACTTCCTGACACTGCAGTACTGGCTGGCGGGCTCGCAGGACAACGTCGCCAACATGGTGCGCTTCCTGATCGACCGCTACGCCGACGGCCCGCGCGCCCATCTGCGTGGCCGCATGAAACCGGGCGCGCCGTTCGACTACCCGGAAGTCGGCGTCTATCACCCGCGCATCGCGCAGCGCATCGCCGAACAGGTCGCCGCGCTGCCGACTGCACCCGAGGCACGCGGTACGGTCGGCGTACTGCTGATGCGTTCCTACCTGCTGGCCGGCAACGCCGCCCACTACGACGGCGTGATCGCCGCACTCGAAGCGCGCGGCCTGTCGGTCATTCCCGCCTTCGCCACCGGCCTGGACGCGCGGCCGGCCGTCGAGCGCTTCTTCATCCGCGACGGCCGCGCCGTGGTCGATGCGGTGGTGTCGCTGACCGGCTTCTCGCTGGTCGGCGGCCCGGCCTACAACGACGCGAAAGCGGCCGAAGACCTGCTGGCGAAACTGGACGTGCCCTACCTGGCCGCCCACCCGGTGGAGTTCCAGACGCTGGAACAGTGGGGCGCTTCCGAGCGCGGCCTGCTGCCGGTCGAGAACACCATCATGGTGGCCATTCCGGAACTCGACGGCGCCACCAGCCCGATGGTGTTCGGCGGCCGTTCGGCCGGTGCCGGCGGCACCTGCGAAGGCTGTGCGCGCCGCTGCAGCTTCCCGCCCAGCGAAGGCGGACGCGACATGCACGTGTGCGCCGAGCGCGCCGACATGCTGTCCGACAAGGTGGCGCGGCTGATCGCGCTGCGCCGCGCCGAACGCGCGCAACGCCGGGTCGCCGTCGTACTGTTCAACTTCCCGCCCAATGGCGGCGCCGTCGGCACCGCCGCCCACCTGTCGGTGTTCGCCTCGCTCTACCGCACGCTCGGCGCGCTGAAGCGCGAGGGTTACCAGATCGACATGCCGGCCAGCGAGGCGGCACTGCGCGACGCGCTGCTGACCGGCAATGCCGAGCGCTTCGGTGCGCCGGCCAATGTGCATCACCGGATACCGGCGGACGAACACGTGCGACGCGAAACCTGGCTCGGCGAGATCGAGGCGCACTGGGGTCCGGCGCCCGGCCGCGATCTGAGCGACGGTCGCCACCTGTTCGTGCTCGGCGCGCGCTTTGGCAACGTGTTCGTCGGCGTGCAGCCGTCCTTCGGTTACGAAGGCGATCCGATGCGTCTGCTGTTCGAACAGGGCTTCACGCCGACGCATGCGTTCTCCGCCTTCTACCGCTGGCTGCGCGAGGACTTCGCCGCGCATGCCGTGCTGCACTTCGGCACCCACGGCGCGCTCGAATTCATGCCGGGCAAACAGGCCGGCCTGTCGGGCGCCTGCTGGCCCGACCGCCTGATCGGCGCGCTGCCCAACCTCTACCTGTACGCCTCGAACAACCCGTCCGAGGGCGCGCTGGCCAAGCGCCGCTCCGGCGCCACGCTGATCAGCTACATGACGCCGCCGGTCACCCAGGCCGGTCTGTACGCCGGGTTGGCCGAACTGAAGGTATCGGTCGAGCGCTGGCGCGCACGCGAACCGGGCAGCGAGCGCGAAGCACCGGCACTGGCCGCGCTGATCCAGGCGCAGGCGGCCGCACTCGAACTGAGTGCGGCGACGCCGCCGTGGGCAGACAGCGAGGCCGCCATCGCGACGCTCGGCCTGCAGATGCATGAACTGGAGCGCACGCTCATCCCCTGCGGTCTGCACGTGGTGGGCGAAGCGCCGACAGAAACCGAACGCGCCGACCTGCTGCACGCGGTTGCCCAGGCCGGACACGGCATCGAACTGCCGCGCGCGATGATTGCCGCCGTCATGCGCGGCGACAGCCCGGAGCGCATCCGCGCCGCTGGCGGCCTGGCCGATGACGACGGCACGCGCGCGCTGATCGCCGAACTGACGAAAACGAACGGCCTGCTGGCCAAGGACCACGAGGTCGATGCACTGGTGCACGCGCTGGACGGACGCTTCGTGCGTCCGGCCCCCGGCGGCGATCTGCTGCGCACGCCGGCGGTGCTGCCGACCGGCCGCAACCTGCACGGCTTCGACCCCTTCCGCATCCCGAGCGCCTTCGCCGTGATCGATGGTGCGAAGCAGGCGGCGCGGCTGCTCGCCCGCCACACCGACGACGGTCACCCCTTCCCGGAATCCATCGCCATGGTGCTGTGGGGCACCGACAACCTGAAGAGCGAAGGCGGGCCGATCGCGCAGGCGCTGGCGCTGATGGGCGCGCAGCCGCGCTTCGACAGCTACGGCCGCCTGGTCGGCGCGCAGCTGGTGCCGCTGGATGAACTGGGCCGGCCGCGGGTCGACGTCGTGATCACGCTGTCCGGCATCTTCCGCGACCTGATGCCGCTGCAGATCCGCATGCTGGCCGAGGCCGCCTTCCTCGCCGCCAGCGCCGACGAGCCGCTGGCGCACAACTTCATCCGCAAGCACGCGCTGGCCTTCCAGGCCGCCAACGGCTGCGACCTCGAAACCGCCGCGCTGCGCGTGTTCGGCAATGCCGAAGGCGCCTACGGCTCGAACGTGAATCACCTGATCGAGAACAGCCGCTGGGACGACGAGGACGAACTGGCCGAAACCTACACCCGCCGCAAGGGCCACGCCTACGGCCGCAGCGGCCGGCCGGTCGCCCGCAGCGCGCTACTCGCCAGCGTGCTGGCCGACGTCGAACTGGCCTACCAGAACCTCGAATCGGTCGAACTGGGCGTGACCACGGTCGACACCTATTTCGACACGCTGGGCGGCATCTCCCGCGCGGTGCGCCGCGCCCGCGGCGCCGACGCTGCGATGGCGCCGGTCTATATCGGCGACCAGACCCTGGGCGAAGGATCGGTACGCACGCTGGACGAACAGGTGGCGCTGGAGACGCGCACCCGCATGCTGAACCCGAAGTGGTACGAGGGCATGCTGGCGCACGGCTACGAAGGCGTGCGCCAGATCGAGGCCCACATCACCAACACCATGGGCTGGTCGGCCACCACCGGTCAGGTGTCGCCCTGGGTGTACCAGCAGCTGACGCAGACCTTCGTGCTCGACGAAAAGATGCGTACCCGGCTGGCCGAACTGAATCCCACCGCCGCCGCCAAGCTCGCCAACCGGCTGATCGAGGCGCACGACCGACGTTACTGGCAGCCGGACGACAGCGTGCTCGCACGCCTGCGCGAGGCCGGCGACGAACTGGAAGACCGCCTCGAAGGCGTGTTCCAGCGGGCCAGCGCATGACGCACCTCATCCACCTTTCCAGGGCCGCACCGTGAATACAGTCACCACCACCCATGTCCCGCTGTCGTCGCTGACGACGCGCCGCGGCCCTTCGCATCCGGACGGCGAAGGCAGCGTGCAGGTGCACCAGGACCCGACGCTGCGCATCGGCACCGCCAAGGTGTTTGCCGTCTATGGCAAGGGCGGCATCGGCAAGAGCACGACGTCGTCGAATCTGTCGGTCGCCTTTTCCAAGCTCGGCAAACGCGTGCTGCAGATCGGCTGCGACCCCAAGCACGACTCGACCTTCACGCTCACCAAGTCGCTGGTGCCGACGGTGATCGACATCCTGGAAACCGTCGATTTCCATTCCGAAGAATTGCGACCGGAGGACTTCGTGTTCCCCGGCTACAACGGCGTCATGTGCGTCGAGGCGGGAGGGCCGCCGGCCGGCACCGGCTGCGGCGGCTACGTCGTCGGACAGACAGTGAAGCTGCTGAAGGAACACCACCTGCTCGACGAAACCGACGTGGTCATCTTCGACGTGCTCGGCGACGTCGTGTGCGGCGGCTTCGCCGCGCCGCTGCAGCACGCCGACCGCGCGCTGGTGGTGACCGCCAACGACTTCGATTCCATCTTCGCGATGAACCGCATCGTCGCCGCCATCCAGGCCAAGTCGAAGAACTACAAGGTGAGGCTGGGCGGCGTCATCGCCAACCGCAGCAATGCCACCGACCAGATCGACCGCTTCAACGAGCGGGTCGGCCTGAAGACGATGGCGCAGTTTCCCGATCTCGACGTGATCCGCCGCAGCCGGCTGAAGAAGGCCACGCTGTTCGAGATGGATCCGACGGTCGAGGTCGAGGCGGTGCAGCACGAATACCTGCGCCTGGCCGCCTCGCTGTGGGCCGGCGCCGATCCGCTGGAATGCGCGCCGATGAAGGACCGCGACATTTTCGACCTGCTGGGATTCGACTGACCATGGACAGCTCCTACCTCGAACGCCGTGGCGAGATCGCCACCTATTTCGACCGCACTGCGGTCGATGCCTGGAAGCGGCTCACCTCGGACGCACCGGTCGGCCGCATCCGCGCCACCGTGCGCGCCGGCCGCGACCGCATGCGCGCCACGCTGCTCGACTGGCTGCCGGACGATATGAGCGGCTGCCGGCTGCTCGACGCCGGCTGCGGCACCGGCGCGCTGGCGGTCGAAGCGGCGCGGCGCGGTGCCCATGTGGTGGCGATCGATCTGTCGCCGACCCTGGTCGGGCTGGCGCGCGAACGCATGCCGCAGGGCCTGGCGGGCCACATCGACTTCCGCTCCGGCGACATGCTGGACCCGGCGCTCGGCCACTTCGACCATGTGGTGGCGATGGATTCGCTGATCCACTACCGGCCGCGCGATGCCGTGCGGGTGCTGTCCGGCCTTGCGGCACGCACCGCCGCCTCGCTGATGTTCACCTTTCCGCCCAGCACGCGCGCACTCGATGCGATGCATTTCGTCGGCCGCTTCTTTCCGCGCGGCAACCGCGCGCCAGCGATCGAACCGGTACGCGAAGCGGTGCTCGGCCGGCTGATCGCCGAAGAACACGGCCTGCGCGCGATGGCGCCGCTGCGCAGCGAACGCGTGGCCAGCGGCTTCTACACCTCGCAGGCGATGGAACTGGTGCGCACATGAACGCGCCGCGCAAAGGGCTCGGACTGCCCGCACTGAACGCCCGCGCCGCACGGCTGTGGACCGGTGTCGGCACGCGCTTCCTGCCCTTTGCCGACGCCGCCAGCGAGGCGCTGCCGCTCGGCCGCCTGCTGCGCCTGTCGCTGTTCCAGGTGTCGGTCGGCATGGCCACCGTGCTGCTGATCGGCACGCTGAACCGGGTCATGATCGTCGAGATGGGCATGGCCGCCTGGCTGGTGGCGGCGATGGTGGCGCTGCCGCTGCTGTTCTCGCCCTTCCGCGCCCTGCTCGGCTACCGCTCCGATACGCATCGCTCGGCGCTCGGCTGGCGCCGCGTGCCCTATCTCTGGATGGGCACGCTGGTGCAGTTCGGCGGCCTGGCCATCATGCCCTTCTCGCTCATCCTGCTGTCCGGCGATACGCGCGGCCCCGAATGGGTGGGTCAGTCCGGCGCCGCGCTGGCCTTCCTGATGGTGGGCGCCGGCATGCAGACGGTACAGACCGCCGGCCTCGCACTCGCCACCGACCTCGCACCGCCCGCTACGCGGCCGCGCGTGGTGGCGCTGATGTATCTGATGCTGCTGGCCGGCATGGTGGGCAGTGGTGTCGTGTTCGGCCTGCTGCTGGCGGACTTCTCGCAACTGCGGCTGATCCAGGTGATCCAGGGATCGGCCATGGTGACGATGGCGCTGAACATCGCCGCGCTGTGGAAACAGGAGGCGCGCAGCGCACGCAGCACCGACGCGCCGCGCCAGCCCTTCCGCGGGATATGGCAGCAGTTCTCGACGCACGCGCGCGCCACCCGCTACCTGCTGGCGCTCGGCCTCGGCAGCGCCGCCTTCAGCATGCAGGACATCATTCTCGAACCGTATGGCGCCGAGGTACTGGGCATGGGCGTCGGCGCCACCACCGCACTGACCGCGCTGATGGCCTGCGGCGCGCTGGCCGCCTTCGCCTTCGCGGCACGCACGCTGGCGCGCGGCGTCGATGCCTGCCGCGTCGCCGCCTTCGGCGCGCTGATCGGCATCGTCGCCTTCTCGACCGTCGTGTTCGCCGAGCCGCTGCAATCGACCGCGCTGTTCCGCGGCGGCGTCGGCCTGATCGGCTTCGGCGGCGGACTGTTCTCGGTCGGCATGCTGACCGCCGCGATGGGACTGGACAGCGGCGGCATGAACGGTCTGGCGCTCGGCGCCTGGGGTGCGGTGCACGCCTGCAGCACCGGTCTGGCGATCGCCCTCGGCGGTGCGCTGCGCGACCTCATATCGACGCTGGCCGTCGCCGGCGCGCTCGGTCCGGCGCTCGCCTCGCCGGCCACCGGCTACAGCTTCGTCTATCACTGCGAAATCTATCTGCTGTTCGCCAGCCTGGTCGCACTCGGGCCGCTGGTGCGCAGCGCCCCGCGCGCACCGGTCCCGGCCAGCGCGAAGTTCGGACTGGCCGATTTCCCCGGCTGAACATCCATCACACAGGAGAATGACCATGGAAACCGGCGCCATCACCCAGTACTTCGACGTCGCACAGATCGTGCTGTACGTCTTCTGGATCTTCTTCGCGGGGCTGATCTACCACCTGCACCAGGAGAGCAAGCGCGAGGGCTATCCGCTGGAATCGGACCGTTCGGGCAACATCACGGTGCAGGGCTTTCCGCCCATCCCCGACCCGAAGACCTTCCGCCTGCAGGACGGTCGCACGGTGACCGTGCCCAATGACTTCAAGTCGCCGCAGACGCTGAAAGCCACGCCCAGCGGCAACTGGCCGGGCGCACCGCTGGACCCGACCGGCAACCCGATGCTCGACGGCGTCGGCCCCGGCGCCTGGGCCGACCGCGCCGACCTGCCCGACCTCACCTTCGACGGCGCGCTGCGCATCGTGCCGCTGCGCGACGCCCCCGACTACGACGTCGCGCACCAGGACACCGATCCGCGCGGCCTGCCGGTGATCGGCGCCGACGGCGCACAGGGCGGCGTGGTGCGTGACCTGTGGGTGGACCGCTCGGAAGCGATGTTCCGCTATCTCGAACTGGACGTGCCGGCGGGCGGCGGGACGCGCCGCGTGCTGCTGCCGATGAACTTCTGCCGCGTCGGCGAACGTGCGGTCAAGGTGGCGTCCATCCTCGGCCACCAGTTCGCCAGCGTGCCGCAACCCAAGGCGACCGACCGGATCACGCTGCTGGAAGAGGAGAAGGTGATGGCCTACTACGGCGGCGGCACGCTGTACGCCGAAGCGTCGCGCAAGGAACCCCTGCTGTGAGCGGCCTGCGCGCGGTCCGCCACGACGGCCACGAGCACGAGTTCGAAGCCGCGCCCGGCCTGCCGGAACGGCTGCCGTCCGACGAGACCCTGCTCTGGCAGGGTGGCCCGGACTGGAAGCAACTGGCACGCGAGCGCTTCCACGTGCGCGCGCTGGCGCTCTACTTCGCCGTCATCCTGGCGCTGCGCGCCGGCTTCGTCATCGCCGACGGCGGCAGCGCAGGCGACGCCGCCAGTGCCGTGCTGATGCTGCTGCCGCTGGTGCTGGCCGCGCTCGGCATGATGACGCTGCTCGCCTGGCTGAGCGCGCGCACCACGGTCTACACGATCACCGACCGGCGCGTCGTCATGCGCGTCGGCATCGTGCTCAGCCTCACCTTCAACCTGCCGCTGCGCCGGATCGAATCGGCCGGGCTGAAGCTCACGCGCGACGGGCACGGCAACATTCCGCTGCTGCTGGCCGCAGACGATCGCATCGCGCTGCTGCACCTGTGGCCGCACGCACGTCCGTGGCGGGCCGCCCGGCCGGAGCCGATGCTGTGCTGCATCGCCGACGCCGCCCGTGTCGCCGGCCTGCTGACCGAAGCCTGGCAGGCCGCGCGCAGCGACGCGCCGCAAATGGCGCCCGCTGCAGCCGCGCAGAAGGCCGATGCGCCCACGCCGCGTGCCCGCCGCACCGGTCGCGCACCACAACTCGCCACTCACTGAGGAAGGCAGCATGAGCGCACACACCGCACCCGCACTGCCGCGCTGGCCACTGCTCGCCATCGGCCTGATGCTGGCCGGCGTGCTCGCCGCGGTCGCGCTGGTCCGCCTGTCCGGCACCTCGATCGCGACGCCGGACGCCGCTGCGATCGCGGTACGTGAGCTGCGTTTCGAAGACAGGCCGGACGGCAGCATCGCCGTCATCGATGCGTGGACCGAAACGCAGATCGAATCCTTCGTCGGCGAACAGGGCTTCGTGCGCGGCACGCTGCGCGGCCTGGTGCGCGAACGCCGCCGCCAGCAGATCGGGCCGGAACAGCCGTTCGCACTGATCGCCCGCGCCGACGGCCGGCTCACGCTGGTCGACCGGAGCACCGCGCGCCGCGTCGACCTCGAATCCTTCGGGCCGGTGAACGCCGGCGCCTTCGGTCGGCTGCTCGACGCCGGCCGCCCCACCCTGCATGCATCGGGAGCACAGCCATGAGCACTGCCACACAGCCTGCGCCGCAGGTCGCCGTTTCCGCCGAGGCCACCGACAAGGCGCGCGTCAGCACCATGCTGAGCCCGCGCTTCTACACCACCGATTTCGCCGCGATGAACCGCCTCGACGTCGGCCCGGTGCGCGCCGAGTGGGACGCGATGATGCTGGAGTACGAAGGCGACAACAATCACGATCACTTCCAGCGCAGCGCCGATTTCGGCGAACAGATCCGCGCACTGCCACCGGCGCTGCACCAGGAGTTCATGGACTTCCTGATCAGCTCAATCACCTCCGAGTTCTCCGGCTGCGTGCTGTACAACGAGATCAAGAAGAACGTCGACAACCCGGACATCAAGGCACTGATGGCCTACATGGCACGCGACGAGGCGCGCCACGCCAACTTCCTGAACATGTCGCTGAAGGACTACGGCCTCGGCGTCGATCTGGGCAGCCTGAAGCGCACCAAGCGCTATACCTTCTTCAAGCCGAAATACATCTTCTACGCCACCTATCTGTCGGAGAAGATCGGCTACGCGCGCTACATCACCATCTACCGTCAGCTCGAACGCCACCCCGAGCTGCGCTTCCACCCGATCTTTCGCTGGTTCGAGCGCTGGTGCAACGACGAATTCCGGCACGGCGAATCGTTCGCCCTCATCCTGCGCGCCCAGCCTCACCTGCTGCGCGGCGCCAATCTGCTGTGGGTGCGCTTCTTCCTGCTCGCGGTGTACGCCACGATGTACGTACGCGACCACATGCGGCCGCAGCTGCACCAGGCCATGGGACTGGAAGCGGACAGCTACGACTACGCGGTCTTCCGCATCACCTCGGACATCTCGAAACAGGTGTTCCCGCTGACGCTGGATACCGACAGTCCGTCCTTCCGCGCCGGCCTCGAACGGCTGTTCGCGCTGGCCCAGGCGAACGAGGCGGCGAAGCAGCAGGGCGGCATCTCCGGCCTGCTCAAGCGCGGCGCCTGCGCCGTGGCCGCCTTCGGCACCTTCGCCCGCCTCTACCTGCACCCGGTCAAGCCGAACGCGGTGCCGGACGACGTGCGCATGTCGCCGGCCTGGTGAGCGCGATGGACGGCGCCCTGCCCGGCTGGGCGCTGCCCCTGCTCTACGCGCTGGCGCTGTGGTGGGCGGCGACCGGCGTCATCCTCTATCTGGACGGCCTGCCGCGACGCACCTTCCGCCTCAGCATGACGGTGGCCAGCGTGCTGGCCATCGCCGCGCTGGCCGGCCTGCAGCACAGCGCGCAGCTCGACAGCGCCCTCGGCAGCTACTGCGGCTTCACCAGCGCGCTGGTGGTGTGGGGCTGGATGGAAATGAGCTTCCTGATGGGCTGGGTAACCGGCCCGCGCAAGCACGCCTGTGCCGCGGGTTGCGACGGCCTCGCGCATTTCCGGCACGCGACCGAAGCCATCATCCATCACGAGCTGGCCATCGCCGGCGGCGCGCTGCTGATCTGGCTGCTCACCCTGGACGCCGCCAACACCACCGCCCTGCACAGCTATCTGCTGCTCTGGGGCATGCGGCTGTCGGCCAAGCTGAACCTGCATTTCGGCGTGCGCAACTTCAGCGAGGAGTTCCTGCCGCCACACCTGCTCTATCTGAAGAGCTTCTTCCGCCGGCGCCGCATGAATGCGCTGTGGCCGCTGTCCATCGTCGCCGGCAGCGCGCTCACCGGCGAACTGATCGGCCACGCCGCCGCGGCCGTACCCGGCAGCGCCGACGCCGTAGCCCTTACCTTGCTCGCCACGATGGCCGGCCTGGCCGTGGTCGAGCACCTGTTCATGGTGCTGCCGCTGCCGTTCAACGCGATCTGGAACTGGGGACTGAAATCACGCGGTCGGGAAGAGGTGAAGCCGCTCTGAGCGTGGGAGCGACCTCTGGTCGCGATGCAGCGATTGCGGGCCGCGGGCTTGGATCAAGGCCGTTATCGCGAGCAAGCTCGCTTGTATGTTCTACCCCGGCAAGCGTAGGAATAGCTTGTCGGGCGGAGGGACCGAGCTCGGATCTGACGGCAAGCACGTACAGACAGTGGGAGAGATGTCCCGCCCTCACCCCAAGCACCGATCAGGAATCCATCGGACCGTGTGACCGCGGTACCGTCCAT
>NZ_JCANOT010000032.1:0-128164 GCF_059552495.1 Methyloversatilis sp. S146-33 | reverse complement strand
TCGGCGTCAGCCGTGCAGGACGCGGTTGCTGCGCCGGGCGAAATAGAACCACTCATTGCCCGGTGTGGCGCCGGGATTCGGGAACACGATGAAGCCGTCGCGCTGGGCGCGCACTTCGCTGCCGTCCTCGCGCGTGCCGATCAGGTCACCGGCGGACACCGGGTCGAAGCTGGCCCAGGGGCGGGCGAAGGTGTCGCCGGCGTGCAGCCGGTCGATCACTTCGACCAGCTTCAGCAGTTCGCAGTCGGAGCGCGCGGGCGGCGGTGTCTCGTCGGTCAGACCGAGGTGGGCCAGCGTGTTGCGGATCGCCCGCCAGGCGAAGTCGGGTGCGGCCGGGTCTTCGTGCTGGCCGCATTCGAGCGTGATCGCGTAGCCGCCCAGGCGGCGCATGTATTCGGTGGTGCCGACGCCGTAGTCGGGGTCGGTGCTGAGCAGTTGCGCGCGCTCGGTCGGCGCGGTGCGCGCGAGCCGGGTGCGCACGCCGGCGGCATAGGTTTCGAGCCAGCCTTCTACCAGGCGACGCGCACCGAGTCGCAGCGCCATCGCCTCTTCGGCCGCGGCGTGGGCGAAGGGTTCGAGCGGGCCGCTGTTGTTCTGCGGGCCGAGCATGGCGAAGGGCTCGCCGCCGGTGTGGAAAGAATGCAGGTCGAGCAGCACCTCGTGCGCCGCCAGCAGCGGACACAGTGCGTTGGCGATGCGGTCCTCGTAGTCCTGTGGTGCGTCCTTCGGGCCGAGGTTGCGGTTCAGGTTGCGATCGCCAGCGCGCTGCTCGCGCAGATAGGCGAGCGGGTTGGTGACCGGCACGAAGGTGACCGAGCCGCGCAGGATGCGCAGCTCGCCGCGGTCGAGTTCGCCGAGGACGCGGGCGATGCCCTGGGTGCCGCAGGTTTCGTTGCCGTGCACGGCGCCGAGCACGATCAGTTTCGGACCGGCTTCGAGGCCGTGGTAGCAGTGGGTGCGCAGGCTGGTCAGGTTCATGAGCTGCAGGACAGTGCGGAACAGCCGGGCTTGTTGCGCGCCCATTCCGGGCGGCGGCCGGCGAGGTCGTCGAATTCCGGCTGTTCGTCGTAGGGGCGCTGCATCATCTTCAGCAGACGCTCGATCATGCCGGTGTCACCGGCGGTGGCATCGTCGATCGCGCGCTGGGCGAGCCAGTTGCGGACGATGTACTTCGGATTGGTGGCGTTCATGCGGGCGATGCGCGCGGCATCCGGCTCGCCGCCGGCAACCACGCGCTGCGCCCACTGCTGCAGCCAGTCGAGCAGGTCGCGGCCGTGCTCGGGCGACGGTCCTTCGCCGCTGTAGAAGGCTTCGTGCAGCGGTGCAAGCGCCGCCGCGTCGCCCGCGGCGGCAGCGGCGAGCGGCACGTCGGCGAGGCGGCGGAAGAAGATCGTGAAGTCGCACTCTTCGTGCTGCAGCAACTGGAACAGGCGGCTGCGCATGTCCTGGTCGGCGTCGTCGCCGGCTGCCGGCAGTGGCAGGCCGAGCTTGTTGGCGAGCATCGCGGTCCAGCCGTCGGCGAAGGTCTGTTCGTAGCCTTCGAGCGCGGCGTCGATGGCGTCGCGGTCGTCGATCAGCGGCGCCAGCGCGGCGGCCAGGCGGGTGAGGTTCCAGTAGCCGATCTGCGGCTGGCGGCCGTAGCAGTAGCGGCGGCCCTGGGCGTCGGTGGTGTTCGGCGTCCACATCATGTCGACGCCTTCGAGCCAGCCGTAGGGGCCGTAATCGATGGTCAGACCGAGGATGGACATGTTGTCGGTGTTCATGACGCCATGCACGAAGCCGACGCGCATCCAGTCCACCATCAGCGTCGCGGTGCGACGGCAGATTTCGGCGAACCATTCGGCGTAGGAGGTGATGCCGGGGTAGTGATGCGTCATCACCCAATCGGCGAGCTGGTGCAGCAGCGGCAGTTCCTGCTCCGAGGTCAGGATTTCGAAGTGGCCGAAGCGCACGAAGCTGGGTGCGACGCGGCAGACGATGGCGCCCGGTTCGTACTCCGGACGACCGTCGTAGAACATGTCGCGCACCACCTGGTCGCCGGTGGCGACCAGGCTCAGCGCGCGCGTGGTCGGAATGCCGAGGTGGAACATCGCCTCGCTGCACAGGAATTCGCGCACCGACGAACGCAGCACGGCGCGGCCATCGGCGCGACGGGAATAGGGCGTCGGGCCGGCGCCCTTCAGCTGCAGTTCCTGCCGCTGACCGTTGATGTCGAACATTTCGCCCAGCGTGATGGCGCGGCCGTCGCCGAGCTGACCGGCCCAGTTGCCGAACTGGTGGCCGCCGTAGCGCGCGGAGTAGGGCTGCATGCCGGGCAGCACGCGATTGCCCGCCAGCGCCTCGACCGCGGCGTCGACCCGCGCCGGGCGGGCGAGGCCGAGCTGGGCGCCGAGCACGTCGGACCAGGCCAGCAGTGCGGGTGCGGCCACCGGCGTCGGCGGCGTGAAGGTGTAGGACGCGTTGCGCACCTGGCGGGAGCGGATGAGGTCCGATGGATCCGCCGGCAGGCTGCGGACGAACAGGTTGTCGAACTCGATCTCGTCGAGTCGTTTGTGTGCGGCTGACATGAATGCGTTGGTACGTGCGGAAGACTGCATTGTGAGCGAAGCGACGGCGCGCGGGTTCAATCGTGATGAAGCGCGGACAGCCAGGCCTGCAGACGCGACTCGTCGATCCCCTGGGTGATGCACACGACGGTCGAGCCGCGGGCCGCGTCGGGCCAGGCGGGCAGAAGCGTCGGCGGGTAGAGCGCGTGCTGCACGCCCTGCACGACCAGCGGCCGCGATTCGCCGGCGACGTCGAGCAGGGCCTTCATACGCAGCAGGCCGGGGCCGGCGATGTCCGGCCAGGCGGCGAGCCAGGCGTCGATCCGCGCGCGCTGCAGCGGCTGCTCGATCAGGGTGCTGTCGGCCCTTACCGCGTGCGGCGCGGCGATGGTCGGCGGCGCGGCGCGGTAGCGCATGACGGCGGGCGGGTCGAACAGCGCCGGCCCGAGGCTGGCGCTCTGCAGGTCGAGCTGTGGCGCGAACGGGTTCAGCGCGGTCAGCGTCTGCCGCAGCGCAGCGACCGCGGCGGTGTCGGCGAGGTCGGTCTTGCTGATCAGCAGGCGGTCGGCGGCGGCGACCTGGCGCACCGCTTCCGGCCGCATGGCGAGCGTCGCCGCGGCGTGCGTGGCGTCGACCACGGTGAGCGTGCAGCTCAGCCGGTAGCGCTCGACCACGCGCGTGTCGGCGGCCAGCGTGCGCAGCACCGGCGCCGGGTCGGCCAGGCCGGTGGTTTCGATCACGATGCGCTCGAACTGGCGACGGCCGGCGCGGGCGAAGCGCCAGTGCGCGTCGCGCAGCGTCTGCGCGAGGTCGCCGCGCAGCGTGCAGCAGACGCAGCCGCTGGCCAGCTCGACCACGGTCTGGTCGGCGGTGTGCGTGACCAGCCGGTGGTCGAGCGAGGCCTCGCCGAACTCGTTCACGATGACCAGCGTGTCGGCCATGTCGGCGCGGGCAAGCAGACGGTTCAGCAGCGTGGTCTTGCCGGCGCCGAGAAAGCCGGTCAGCAGCACCACCGGCAGGCGTTGCGCGCTCATGCCGGCACGCCCTCGAGCAGGGCCTGGCGGGTGCGCGGGCTGGCCAGTTGCTGCAGCCACCAGTCGAGTGCACGGCCGCGCTGGCCGGCGCTGCGCCAGGCGATCGCGAAGCGGGCGACCTTGTCCTCGCCGGTCGCTTTCGCCACAAGCCGTCCGGCCTCGATGTGAGCGCGCACGCGCGCCTCCGGCAGGAAGCCGCAGCCGAGGCCGCGCAGCTGCGCGGCGATCTTCATGTCCAGCGTCGGCACCGTGAGTACGTCCTGCCCGGGCAGCAGATTGCGCGACACCGGCGACAGCTTCATCGCGCTGTCGGCGATGGCGACCGCGCGGTGCATGCGGATCATCGCTGGGTCCAGCGGTTCGGCGACGCGCGCCAGCGGGTGATGCGGCGCCACGACGAACACGAAGGGGATGTCGCCGAGCGCCTCGACCTGCACGCCGCTGACCCGTGTGTCGTCGGCGTCGACGCCGATGGCGAGGTCGGCGGCACCGGACAGCAGCGCTTCCCAGGTGCCGGACAGCACCTCCTGGCGCAGACGGATGCGCGTCGGCGGCGGCAGGCGCGCGGTGTCGCGCTGCGCGTAGAAGACGTCGACCAGATCGAGCAGCGTGTGCGGGCACAGCAGTGCGTTGGCGGCGATTGCCAGCTGGCCCTCCCAGCCGCTGGCGACGCGCTTGACGCGGCTGGCGACGGCGTCCATCTCCAGCAGCAGACGACGGCCCTCGACCAGCAGTTCGCGGCCGGCCGGCGTCAGCACGGCAGTGCGACTGGCGCGGTCGAACAGCAGCACGTCGAGCGCGTCTTCGAGCTGGCGCACGCTGTAGCTCAGTGCCGATGGCACCTTGCCGAGCACGCGCGCCGCTGCGGCGAAGCTGCCGGCTTCGTCGACGGTGGCGATCAGACGGATCGCTTCGGGCGTCAGCGGATGGTCGCGTTCGGACACGGTGGGGGCGATGTGCTCGTTCAAATAATTTGAATGATGATATCAGCGACGTGCCGCCAACGTCGATCTCCGCGTCGCCACAATTGACTCATCGACCAACACATCAAGGAGATGGGCAATGATCAGTCTGCGCAAATCTTCCGAACGCGGTTTTGACGACCACGGCTGGGGCCAGTCGCATTTCAGCTTTTCCTTCGCCGACTACTACGACCCGGCACACATGGGTTTCGGCACGCTGCGCGCGCTGATGGAAGACACGATAGAGCCGGCCGGCGGCTTCGGCACCCATCCGCACCGCGACATGGAAATTGTCACCGTGGTGCTGGCGGGCGAACTGACGCACCGCGATTCACTCGGCAATACCGGCGTACTGCGCGCTGGCGACGTGCAGCGCATGAGCGCAGGCAGCGGCGTCAAGCACAGCGAATTCAACCACGCGGCGACGACGCCGGTGCGCATGCTGCAGATCTGGCTGCTGCCGCGCTCGCGCGGCATCGCACCGGGCTACGCGCAGCAGCACTTTGCCGACAGCGCGCGGCAGGGCCGTCTGCTGCCGCTGGTGAATGCGGAAGGGCGCGACGGCGCGCTCACCATCCACGCCGACGTCGCGCTGTACGCGAGCCGCCTCGACAGCGGGCACGCCGCGCTCGCGCACCGCCTCGGTGCCGGCCGCAAGGCCTATGTGCACCTGATCGACGGCGAACTGACGGTGAACGGCCAGCGCCTCGAAAGCGGCGATGCGCTGCGCATCGAGCATGAAGACGAAGTTGTACTCGAACAGGGGCGTGGCGCACACGCGCTGCTGTTCGATCTGGGCAGTCATTCCACTACTGAAGGGAGAACAGCATGACGCAGGTTGCCATCGTTTATCACAGCGGCTACGGCCACACCCGCCGCATGGCGCAAGCGGTCGCCGACGGCGCGGCCGAAAGTGCGCAGGTGCAGCAGATCGAAATTGACGCCGAAGGCAATGTGCCGGAGTCGGCCTGGGCGACGCTGCTGGCTGCGGACGCCATCGTGTTCGGCAGCCCGACCTATATGGGCACCGTGTCGTGGCAGTTCAAGAAATTCGCCGACGCGAGCTCGAAGCCGTGGTTCACGCAGCAGTGGAAGGACAAGCTGGCTGCCGGCTTCACCAACTCGGCCTCGATGAACGGCGACAAGCACTCGACGCTGCACTACTTCATGACGCTGGCGATGCAGCACAGCATGCTGTGGGTCGGTACCGGCCTGATGCCGAGCAACAGCAAGGCGGCGACGCGTGAGGACATCAACTACGTGGCGTCCTTCGCTGGCGCGATGGCCGCTACGCCGTCGGATGCGTCGGTCGATGAAATGGTCGAAGGCGATCTGAAGACGGCGCGCCTGTTCGGCGCACGCATCGCGCAGCAGGCGGCGCGACTGGCGGCACGTTGAGCGGACGGAGCGTTTCCCCGGCGATCAGTACAGCTCGGGGAAACGTTCCAGCCAGGTCCACGCCACGGCAAGAACGATGGCGACGATGCCGGTCCAGGTGCCGGTGACGAAGCAGCAGGCGGCTGGAATCACCAGGCCGGCGAACTCGTCGAACATCATGCCGAAGGCGAACCAGAAGGCCGTGAACAGCAGCCACTTGACGATGAAGCCGGGCAGGTGGCGCCGCATCGAGCGGTTGTGACGGTAGCTCTGCACGCGCTCCATCGAGGAGCCGCGCGTACAGTCGCGGAAGTAGAGGAAGGGCCAGATGAAGCGCCACCACAGGCGCAGCATCGACTCCGGCTCGTGCGCCGGCTCCAGGCCCTGCTCGGGTGCGTGCTGTCCCATCTCGCGTCCTTCCGTCCTCGGTCCATCCGACCGGTTTTACGGCCGGATGGACGCGGGGTTGAGGCGACGCGCCGGTGGGCGGGCGGCGCCGGGTGATTACTTGATTGCGGCCTTCTGACGCAGTTCGTTCACGTGGGCAGCGATGGTCTGCTGCTCCAGGCGCTGGGCGATCTGCGGCTTAGCTTCATCATAGGACGGCAGCTTCAGGTCGCGCACGTCTTCCAGCTTGATGATGTGGTAGCCGAAGTCGCTGCGTACCGGTTGCGGCGTGAACTTGCCTTTCTCGAGCTTGACCAGCGCTTCCGAGAAGGGTTTCACATACTGCGCCGGCGCGCTCCAGCCGAGGTCGCCGCCGCGGTCCTTGGAGCCTGGGTCTTCCGAATCCTTGGCCAGATCCTCGAACTTCTCGCCAGCCTGCAGCTTGCCGATGATCTCCTTCGCCTTGTCCTCGGTCTTCACCAGGATGTGGCGTGCCTTGTATTCCTTGTTGCCCAGACCGGCCTTGATCTTCTCGTACTCGGCCTTGATCGTGTCCTCGGACACCGGGTGAGTGCGCATGTAATCCTGCAGATAGGCCTGGATCAGCACCGCCTGCTTGGCCAGTTCGGCCTGGTGCATCAGCGCGGCGTTCTTGTCCATGCCCTTGGCGGCAGCGGCCTGGGTCAGCACCTCGCGGCGGATCAGTTCCTCGCGCACGGCGCTGCGCAGCTGGTCGCCGTCCTGCTGGCCCTGGGCCACCTGGTTGCGGATCATGATGTCGGCGCGACCCTGCGGGATCGCCTTGCCATTGACCGTGGCGAGCACGCCTTCGGCCGGCGCGGCGGCGGGCGCTGCAGCCTTCTCCTTGGCCTTCTGCGCCATGGCGGGTGCGGCGAATGCGGTCATCACGGCGAGGGTCAGGACGGAAAGCGTGTGTTTCATCGATTTACCTTTCGGGTGGAATCCGGTTGCGGATTGCGTTGTGCCTGTCCGTCACGGCGCGGCGTTGTCGCCAGGTGCGCGTGCGACGATGGACAGGGCGTGGATGTCGCGCTGCATCAGGTCGCCCAGTGCAGCGTAGATGATGCGGTGACGTTCCATCGTGCGCCGACCGTCGAACTGCTCGGACACGATGGAAAGACGATAGTGCCGGCCGCCCGAACGCGCGCCGGCATGGCCGGCGTGCAGGTGCGACTCGTCGACCAGTTCGAGCGTCGATGGCGCGAGCGTTGCGAGACGTTCGCGTATCGTCGCTTCGAGCGCGGCGGCGTCGGTCACGACGGGAACACCTTGCGGAACGGCTTGACGGTCATCCGGGCGAACACGCCCTCGATCGTGTAGGGGTCTTCGTCCGCCCACTCCTGGGCCGCTTCCAGCGATTCGAATTCGGCGACGATGAGGCTGCCGGTGTAGCCGGCAGCACCCGGATCGACCGCGTCGACGGCGGGCAGCGGACCGGCGATCAGCAGCCGGCCTTCGTCCTGCAGGGCCTGCAGTCGGGCCAGGTGTCCAGGACGTGCCGCCATCCGCTTCTCAAGACTGTTGGGGACGTCTTCGCCCATCAATGCGTAGTACATGCAGTCCTCTATTGGATCAGGAATTCTTTTCTTCGATGTGACGCGACAGCATGAAACCCTGGGCCAGCACGAACAGGAACATCAGTCCCATGCCGCCGTAAAGCTTGAAGTTCACCCAGGCTTCCTCGCTGTAGCTGTAGGCCACGTAGAGGTTGAGCACACCCATCACGGTGAAGAAGGCGATCCACGACGCGTTGAGCCGCGACCACACGGGTTCGGGCAGTTCGACCTGTTCCTGCATCAGCGTGCGGATCAGGTTGCGCTTGAGGAAGAGAACAGACACCGTCAGCGTCAGCGCGAACAGCCAGTAGAGCACGGTGGGCTTCCACTTGATGAAGGTCGCGTCGTGGAAGAACAGGGTGGCGCCGCCGAACACGACGATGATGGCCAGACTCACCCACAGCATGGTGTCAACCTTGCGGCGGCGCGCCATCAGCCACAGCACCTGGCCTATGGTGGCGACGATGGCCACGCCTGTGGCAATCAATATGGGCGCCTGGCTGGCGACGATGCCTTGACCCAGCAGCTGGGTCGCCAGCGCATGCGAGGCTTCGGGCGACGCGCCGGCGAATTTGTAGGCTGCGAAGAAAAGCAGGACCGGCAGCAGGTCGAACAGGAATTTCATGGTCGCGGATTATGCCCGGTCGTTCGCAACAGTGTCCAACACACACATCCGGTAACACCGAAATCCGGCATGGAACTGGCTTGGCGATGAAAATGTTGCGGGAGGGCGCGAGAATTCATGAAGAAAGTCCGCATACCCGCTTGTGAAGCGCGCCCGGCCTCACTATCATCCCGTCAGGTTTTCCCGCGCGCCCTTGCGTACAACCAAGTAGGAGACTTAGATGAACAAAGCAGAACTGATCGAAGCACTCGCCAAGAAAGCCGATGTTTCCAAGGCCGCCGCCGGCCGCATGCTCGATGGTTTCCTCGAGTCCGTCACCACCGAACTGAAGAAGGGCGGCAAGGTCACGCTCGTGGGCTTCGGTACCTTCGCCACCGGCAAGCGCGCTGCCCGTACCGGCCGCAATCCGCGCACCGGCGCAACGATCAAGATCCCGGCCGCCAAGACTGCCAAGTTCACTGCAGGCGCAGCGCTGAAGAAGTCGATCAACAAGAAGTAAGCAACGGATTCGTTTCGCAGGCCTGCGTAGCGGGCCTGCGGATGGCGTGACGGTGGTGCATGCGCCGGCGCGGCCAGGGAAAGCGGGAGTGTCGAGTGACGACACTCCCGTTTTCTTTTTGTGCGTCCGCAAGCTGCTGCGCAGCGCCGTCGGCTCACGTTACCATCCGCGCACCACGTCTCATCGCTCGCCAAGCCAGCCCCATGATCATCGTCCTGTCGCCCGCCAAGTCACTCGACTACGAATCGCCGCTCGCCACGAAAAAGTCCACCCGCCCGGATTTCCTCGACCACTCCGCCGAACTGATAGACATCCTGCGCCGCAAGAGCCCGGCGGACATCGCGTCGCTGATGTCGATCTCCGACCCGCTGGCGGCGCTCAATGTCGCCCGCTACGCCGACTGGACGCGCGACTACACGGCGCCGCAGGGACGTCAGGCGGTGCTCGCCTTTAACGGCGATGTCTACGAGGGCCTCGATGCACCGACTCTGCCGCCCGCTGCGCTGGACTGGCTGCAGCAGCACGTGCGCATCCTGTCCGGCCTGTACGGCGTGCTGCGACCGCTCGACCTGATGCTGCCTTACCGGCTCGAAATGGGCACCCGGCTGCCGAACGCGCGCGGCAAGGATCTGTATGCGTTCTGGGGCGATCTGCCCGCGCAGGCGCTCAATGCACTGTTCGAGAACGATGCGCACCCGGTGCTGGTCAACCTCGCCAGCGATGAGTACTTCAAGTCCGTGCGACGCAAGGTACTGAAGGCGCAGGTGATCCAGCCCGTGTTCCAGGACTGGAAGGGCGGCAACTACAAGGTGATCAGTTTCTTCGCCAAACGCGCACGCGGCTTGATGGCACGCTATGCGGCGGAGAAGCGGATCGACGATGCCGACGCGCTGCGCGATTTCGCGGTCGAGGGCTATGCGCTCGACGCCGCGGCTTCGACGGCCACCGAGTGGATATTCAGAAGACGTCTCGACTGAGACACATAACTACACCGAGGAGAAGCAAGCCATGAAGCAGTTCCGCATCGTCCGTGGCGCGCTTGCGCTGGCCGTCGCACTGGCCTGTGCTGGAGGCGCGCAGGCACAGGAGAACGCGTCGGACCGACTGTTCCGCGAATGCCTGGCCGCCCGGGCCGACAACAACATCGGCCTGGCCGACGAGCTGTGCTACAAGGCGCTGGTCCATCCGGATTTCAAGAACGTGCCGGCCGAGGCGCGCTCGCAGCGCATATATAACTACGCGCAGCTCAAGCGCATGCTGGGCAACTGGGAAGGCGCCGAGGAACTGCTGCGCGAGACGCTGGCACTCGAAGAACAGCGCGCAGGCAGCACACCTGATCTGCCGCTGGCGCGCCGCCTGGCCGAGCTGTCGATCGCGCTGGCGGCGCAGGGCAAGTGGCCGGAGGGGCTGCAGGCGATCGAGCGGCTGATGCCGATGGCCGATAAGTTCCAGGGTGGGGAGCGCGCCGCCGTGGCGGAGCTGTTCCGCAATTACGTGCCGCAGGCGGCCGCCGCCGGACGCGTCGAACTGGCGCGCCAGCTCGACGCCTACGCACACGAGGCGCCGGCGCCTGAACCGCGCTTCATCGAACGCTGAACCCTCGAAAGCTGAACCCTTTCCGAACCGCAAGAGGAGTGCCGACGTGACCCAGCCCGACAATCCCCACCGGCGTGATTTCCTGCTTGGAGCCGGCGCAGCCGGCTTTGCCATCGCGGTGCAACCGGTCATCGCGCAGCAGGTGATCACGACGCCGGACAGCGGTCTGGTGACCGGCATGTCGTCGACACGCGCCAGCGACGGCCGCGCGCTGCCACTGTTCAGCGCGCGGCCGGACAAGCCGGGCAAGCCGCCAGTGGTGCTGGTGGTGTCGGAAATCTTCGGTGTGCATGAGCATATCCGCGACGTCTGCCGTCGCTTCGCACACGAAGGCTATCTGGCCGTCGCGCCCGAAATGTTCTTCCGTCACGGCGATCCGGCGGCGATCGGCAGCGTGCAGGAAATCATCGAGCGCGTCGTGTCGAAGGTGGCTGACGCTCAGGTGATGGCCGACATGGATGCCTGCGTCGAGTGGGCCCGCGAGCAGGGCGGCGACGTGAAGCGCCTGCACGCGACCGGCTTCTGCTGGGGCGGGCGCGTCACCTGGCTCTACGCGTCGCATCAGCCGGCGCTGCGTTCCGGCGTCGCCTGGTACGGACGCCTCGATGGCGTGCCGAGCGAACTGACACCGCTGCATCCGCTCGACGTGGTCGACAGCATTCACGCGCCGGTGCTCGGGCTCTACGGTGGTCAGGACCAGGGCATTCCGAACAGCGATGTCGACGCCATGCGCGCGGCGCTGAAGAAGTCGACGTCTGCCGCGGCGCGCAAGTCGGACATCGTGCTCTACCCGGACGCACCGCACGCCTTCCACGCCGACTACCGCCCGAGCTACCGGGCCGGCGACGCGGCAGATGCCTGGAAGCGCTGTCTCGCCTGGATGGCGGCCAACGGCCCGTAAGCGCACGCGCCCGCGCAGGGCGTCTGCGTCCGTTCGTGCAGGCCTCAGTGCGCGGTGTGTGCGAGGCCGAGCGACACGGTGGCCTTGGCGTGCGTGAGGTCGCGTGCCGCGCCGCTGCCGAACAGGCAGGCGGCAAGCTGGTTCAGCAGCGGCTGCGGAATTGCGCGATGACCTTCGAGCATGTCCCGTATGCAGTCGGCGGTGCCGTCGATATCCTCGCCCGGCGGCAGTGGATTGGTCAGCGGCAGTGCGCCGCTTTCCGCCTCGAACAGCATGCGCGCGCTGCCGCGCTCGAACAGTTCGATGCGCGGCCGGCGCAGCGGGTCGGCGAACGAGTCGTCGTCGGGCGCGCGCATCAGCAGCGCGCGCTCCGGCGTGCGCAGGAACATGTCGTGCAGCCGTGACAGCAGCTGCGCGTCGGCAACGCAGATGACGCGCAGGCTGTGCAGCGGCGCCGGATCGAGCAGCTTGGCGACGACGTGCGCGGTATTGCGGTGGCCCATCCGCTCGCGCAGCCGGATCAGGCTGTCCAGCGACGGGTTCAACACTTCGGTTGGCAGGATGGCGCAGTGCCCGGCGTGCAGCGTGTTCAGCGCTTCGGCCACTGTGCTGCACGGCAGATGGCCCAGTCGCTCCAGAACGTCGAGACTGCCGGGCCGCGCATTGCCGCCGCTCAGACCATGCACCAGCACCGGCACGTCCAGCCGCGCCAGCATCAGCGCCAGCAGCGGCATCAGGTTGGGCGCGCGGCCGGCCCGGGCGTAGCTCGGAATGACCACCATGCGCGGCAGATGCGGCGGCAGCTCCAGCGTCGGAACGCGCTCGTTCAGTGCGCGTGCAAAGCCGGCGAGCTCGTCCGCCGACTCGTGCTTCCAGCGCAGACTGGCCAGCACCGCACCCAGTTCGAGCGCCGGTATGCGGCCATCCAGCATGTCGGCGAACAGGCCGTGCGCCTCGGTCTCGGCGAGGTCACGCGCGTCGTCGCCGCGTCCGATCGCGGACAGCATTTCAGTCAGGCTCTGTGGGCTCAGCATCGCGTACGGCGCTCCATCCAGTTCAGTTTCTTGTCATGCCGCCTGCCGTCGGGCGTCGAGCATGCGTTTCAGTTCGGGTACGCAGGAGCCGCAGGAGGTGCCGCAACGCAGCGTCGCCTGCAGGGTGTCGAGGTCCGCTCCGCCTGCGATCGCTTCGACGATGTCGGGTTCCGCAACATCGAGGCAGTTGCAGACGATGCGGCCGCGGCTCTTTGCCGCGACCGGTGGCGTCGCCAGCGGTGCGAACAGCCAGCGCCGCAGTTCCGCCGTCGGCTGGCGCTCGACCATCACCTCGCGCAGCCAGGCGGAGGCCGCGGTTTCGCCGGTCAGGCGGATGCCGGTCAGCAGGCCGTCCTCGATCAGCGCACGTTTGGTGATGTCGCGCCGCGCGTCGCGGTAGGCCAGACAGGCCGGGTGGTCGAGGCCGCACAGGCGGTCGAGTTCGGCCAGCCAGTCTTCGGGAATCGGTTGGTCGTGCGCGATGCGCAGCACCAGCGCCGGGCGGTCGCGCCCGGCCATCGACAGTGAGGCGTAGGCGAAGCGGGCGAGCAGTGGGGCGAGCGCTTCCATCCGCGTCAGCGTGAGCTGCTGTGCCGCGTCGTCGCTGACCTCGGTACGCAGGAGCAGCGCCTGGAAGGGCAGGTCGGCGCGGCTCATCTGCACCGCGGCGTGCTTCAGTTCCGGCTGTTTCGAGTACGGGTCGACGCGACCGGCGGTGAGCGCATTGGCACCGCTGTTCGACAGCGCGTTGCGACCCCAGTGCATGGCGACGAAGGTGCTGCCCGGGCGCTGGGCGTTGCTCGCGTATGCACGCAGCACGATTTCGCCTCGGCGGCTCTTGATGCGCACCAGATCGCCGTCCTTCAGTCCTCGTCGGGCCAGGTCGTCGGCATGCACCTCGACTCGCGGTTCGTCGACGTGGCTGTACAGGCGCGCCACCTGGCCGGTGCGGCTCATGCAGTGCCACTGATCGCGCAGACGGCCGGTATTCAGGTGCAGCGGGTAGCGGGCGTCGATCTTCTCGGCGGTGGTCGCGGCCGATGGCACGACGAAGCGGGCGCGACCGTTTGCGGTGGCGAAGCGGCGATCGGTGTAAAGGGTGGCGGTACCGCCTTCGGCGCCGGCCGGGAAGGGCCATTGCTGCGGACCGAGGCGGTCGAGCACCGCATAGGACAGGCCCGTGATGTCGAGGTCGCGACCGCGCGTGCTCTCGACGTGTTCGGCAAAGACCTGCTCGGCTGTTTCGTAGGGGAAGAGCGCGTCTGCGTCGCGGCCCAGGCGGGCGCCGAGCGCGCGTGCGAAGTCGCGCGCGATCACCCAGTCGGCGCGTGCCTCGCCGGCGGCAGGCAGCGCCGCATGGACGTGCGTGATGCGCCGCTCGGAATTGGTGACCGTGCCTTCTTTCTCGCCCCAGGTGGTGGCGGGTAGCAGCAGGTCGGCGAAGGCGGCGCTTTCGGTGCCGCGGTAGGCGTCCTGCACGACGACGAATTCAGCCGCTTTCAGCGCTTCGATGATGCGCGTCTGATCCGGCATCGAGTGCGCCGGGTTGGTACAGGCGATCCACACCGCCTTCACCTTGCCGTCGCGCACCGCATCGAACAGCTCGACCGCGGTCAGCCCGGGTTGCGACGGCACGTCCGGCAGGCCCCACAGCGCGGCCACTTCGGCGCGGTGTTCGGCATTCGCCATGTCGCGGTGGGCGGACAGCAGGTTGGCCATGCCGCCCACTTCGCGACCACCCATCGCATTGGGCTGGCCGGTCAGCGAGAAGGGGCCGGCGCCGGGGCGACCGATCTGACCGGTTGCCAGATGCAGCGCGATCAGCGCCGTGCCGTTGTGCGTGCCGTGATGCGACTGGTTCAGGCCCTGACACCACATCGACATTGCAGCCTTCGATTCGCCGAACCACTTGGCGGCGGTGACGATGTCCTCGGCGCGCAGGCCGCACACCTCGGCCGCGACCGCCGGTGTGATGTCGCGCACGTGCTTGCGCAACTCGGCGAAGCCTTCGGTGTGCGCGGCGATGAACGTGTCGTCGGCGTGACCTTCCCACAGCAGCACGTGCAGCATCGCGTTGTACAGCCAGATGTCGGTGCCCGGCAGCAGCGGCAGGTGCAGGTCGGCGTCGGAGGCGGTATCGGTACGGCGCGGGTCGACGACGATCATCTTCATCGCCGGATTGGCACGGCGCGCGTCTTCGATGCGGCGATAGACGATAGGGTGAGCGTAGGCCGGGTTGCCGCCGGCGATCAGCAGGCAGTCGGTGTGGTCGATGTCTTCGTAGCTGCAAGGCGGGGCGTCGGCCCCGAGCGTCTGTTTGTAGGCGGACACCGCCGAACTCATGCAGAGTCGCGAATTGGTGTCTACGTTATTGGTGCCGATCAGCCCTTTGGCAAGCTTGTTGAAGACGTAGTAGTCCTCGGTCAGCAGCTGTCCGGAAATGTAGAAGGCGACCGCGTCCGGACCGTGCTCGTCGATGATGGCGGCGAAGCGGTCGGCGGCGTGCGCCAGCGCGGCGTCCCAGCTCGTGCGGCTGCGCGGCAGGTCGCGCGCGGTGCGCAGCTCGGGGTGGAGCGCGCGCGTGTCCGGGCGGGCGCTCAGGTGCAGGGTCGAACCCTTGGTGCACAGACGGCCGAAGTTGGCCGGGTGGTCGGGGTCGCCCTTTACGCCGGTGATGCGGCTGCCGTCGTGTTCGATGATCACGCCGCACCCGACACCGCAGTAGCAGCAGGTCGAGCGGGTTTCGTGTTGGCTCTGGGTCATGTTGTGTGTCTCCGCGAGACTTTTAGCAAGGGGTATGCCACGTCACTGAGGGGCGATTCGCGTGCGAACCGGTGCGGTTCGGGCTGTCGGCGCTCCGCGCCGGGGCGCAATGACCTGTGAATGCATGCGACTGGTGCGCTGTCGGGGCGGGGCATCCTCAGCGCAGCAGCGCGCACAGCAGCAGGATGTTGAACAGCAGCGACACCACCAGCAGCACGCGCAGCAGGCGCACCGACATGCGCTCGACCAGCGGTGCGCGGCGCGGCAGCGCGAGCGGGCGGTGGGCGCCGCGTTCGAGTGCGAGCAGGAACTCCTCGGCGGTTTCGAAGCGCGCGTCGGGGCTGCGGCCGATGGCTTTCAGCAGCACCGCTTCGAGCCACTCGGGTACGTCGGGGCGATAGCGTGTGGGCGGCACCGGTTCGCCGAAGCGCGGACGCTGGAAGGGCTCGATCTCGCCCCACGGGTAGTGGCGGGTCAGCAGTTGGTAGAGGGTGACGCCGAGCGCGAACAGATCGCTCGATTCGCTGGCGGTCTGGCCAGAGAAAAGCTCCGGGGCCATATAGCTGGGCGTGCCCGGGTTGTTGATCTCCTTGAAGTCCTCGCCGTCGGACGCGGCGACGCCCAGATCGAGTACGCGCAGCATGCCCTGGCTGTCGAGGTGCAGGTTGTCCGGCTTGATGTCGCGATGGACGATGCCCAGACGGTGCAGCGTGCCGAGCGCGCGCAGCACGCTGCAGCCCAGCTTGACCACCTGTTCGGTACTGAAGTGATGGCCGGCATCGAGGCGCGCGCGCAGGCTGGCGCCTTCGTGCCAGCTCATCAGGTAATAGAGGCGGCTGCGCGGGTGGCCGATCACCTGCGGGAACTGCGGCGACACCACGCGACGTGCCAGCCATTCTTCGTGCACCAGTGCAGCGACGGCGTCCGGGTCGGCGTCCTCGCGCAGCGTTTTCAGCACGCGCGCCTCGCCACTGGCCAGATCGGTGACGCGGTAGAGCAGGGTGACGCGCGACTCGTGCAGCACCGCCTCGACGCGCAGGCCGTCCAGTTCCTCGCCGATTGTCAGCCGGTGCGGCAGCGACAGGCCGGCCGCCTCGGCGAGACGGTCGCGCAGTGCGGCCTGCGGCAGCGCGTCGACGCGGGCGACCAGTGCGGTGCAGTTGTCGTTGGCGCCGCGCGCTTCGGCCTGCAGCACCAGCGTCGACGCCAGCGACTCGGCGTCGCCGCCACGCGCCAGCACGGCGGCGATGCTGTCGTCGCGCAGCGTGTTCCACACACCGTCGCTCATCAGCACGAAGGTGTCGCCGATTTCCAGCTCGCCGTCGGCGTGGTCGACCGCCAGGCGCGCATCGAGGCCGACCGCGCGGTGCAGCACGTTGGACAGTTCCGGGTGGGCCCAGGTGTGGTCTTCGGTCAGCTGCGTGAGACTGCCGTCGCGATACAGGTAGATGCGCGAATCGCCGACGTGGGCCAGGTGCCAGCGGGTGCCGCGCAGCACCAGCGCTGACAGCGTGGTGGCCATGCCGGCGGATTCGCGGGTGCGCGCGGCATGCGCGACCAGCCAGCGGTTCAGCGCGCCCAGCACCTGATCGATCGCCTGCGCGATGCGCCAGGTGTCGGGCGTCGCGTAATAGTCGTTGAGCAGCCCGCGCACCGTGAACTCGGCCGCTTCGCGTCCTTTGGCGTGGCCGCCGACACCGTCGGCCACCGCCAGCAGCACGCCCTTGGCGTCCAGCGTCTCGCCAACCGGCGTGACCGCGCCGACGAAGTCCTCGTTGCGTGGTCGCGGACCGGTGATCGAGCACTGACCGATGGACACTGCGAGCGTCATGAGGCTGCCCTGCTCAGATGCGCGCCGACGTCAGGTGTGCCGCACCCCAGGTGGTGCGCCAGCGCGTCTTCACGCGGGTCAGGCCGACCAGCGCGGCGACCGCCAGCACGGCGAACACGACGAAACCGGTCTGGTAGCTGCCGGTGACTTCGCGCGAGTAACCGAGCGAGGACGCAAGGTAGAAGCCGCCGATGCCGCCGGCCATGCCGACCAGACCGGTCATCACGCCAATCTCGCGACGGAAGCGCTGCGGCACCAGCTGGAACACTGCGCCGTTGCCCATGCCCAGCGCCAGCATGGCACCGACGAATACGACCACCGCCATCCAGGCTTGCGGCAGGCCGAAGCTCACGCCGAACAGGAAGGCGGCGGCGATCACGTACATCATGCTCAGCGTGCGGATGCCGCCGATGCGGTCAGCCAGATTGCCGCCGATCGGCCGCACCAGTGAACCGGCGAACACGCAGGCAGCGGTGAAATAGCCGGCCATCTTCGCGTCCAGCCCGAACTGGGTGTTGAAGTAGATGGTGAGCGACGATGCCAGACCGACGAAGCCGCCGAAAGTGACGCTGTAGAAGAACATGAACCACCAGGCGTCGCGGTCCTTCAGCACCTTCAGGTATTCGGCCAGCGTCTTCGGCGGCGGGCATTCGGGCGCGTCTTTCGCCACCAGCAGGTAGAAGATGAACACGGCGACGAGCGGGATCAGCGCCAGGCCGAATACGTTGACCCAGCCGAAGGCCGCGGCCAGACCTGGTGCAAACAGCGCGGCGAGTGCGGTGCCCGAGTTGCCGGCGCCGGCGATGCCCAGCGCTGTGCCCTGGTGCTCCGGCGGATACCAGCGCGAGGCCAGCGGCAGCGCGACGGCGAAGGCGGCACCGGCGAAGCCGAGGAAGCAGCCGAGCAGCAGCGCCTGTTCATAGCTGTGGATGCCGAACTGCCAGGCGACGAACAGCGCCGCGATGACGATGACCTGACCGATGGCGCCGGCCTTCTTCGGTTGCAGGTGATCGACCAGTACGCCCATCAGCATGCGCAGCAGCGCGCCGGCCAGCACCGGCACCGCCACCATGAAGCCCTTCTGGGCGTGCGTGAGCTGCAGGTCCTGGGCGATCTGCACGCCGAGCGGGCCAAGCAGCACCCACACCATGAAGGCGAGATCGAAGTAGAGAAAGGCGGCAAACAGCGTGGGCGTGTGGCCGGCCTTGAGAAATGCTTTCCTGTCCATCGGCGGATGACCTCCCCGTTATCAGTCCGGCCTGCGCGCAACGTTGCGTACAGCCGTTCTTCGGGATCTGTGTTGAACGAAGTTGCGGCGGCCGGTGGGTGCCGTGTCCGCCGGGCGAAGGCTTCAGGCCTTCAGCAGTACCTGGCCGTTTTCGACCTTCACGTCGAAGCCGCGCGTGCAGCCGACATCGGGCGCTACCGCCTCGCCCGATTCGAGCTTGATCTTCCAGCTGTGCAGCGGACAGGTGACCGTGTCGCCATGTACGATGCCCTGCGACAGCGGGCCGCCCTTGTGCGGGCACTTGTCATGCACCGCGAACACGCGGTCGCCATCGGTACGGAAGATGGCAATGTCACCGGCGTCGGCGCTCACTACGCGCGAACCGAGCAGGGGGATGTCTTCGAGTGCGCAGACGTGCGCCCAAGTGGAGGTTTCGGTGCTCATGAGGATTCCTGTATGGGTATCTGGAGGGGCTGGGGGCCAGGGGTCAGGGGCTAGGAGCTAGGGGCCAGGGAACAGGGAACAGGCGCGGCTTTGCCGCGCGAGAGGTGGCGCTGTTGCCAGCCCCTAGCCTCTGGCTCCTCATCCCTGAATCAAGCCTTCATCGCCTGCTTGATGGCGATGGTGCGGAACTCGCGGCCGAGCTCGGATTTCGCGTCGGCTTCGGCGCGCTCCAGCCACGGGTCCTTGTAGTCCTGCAGCGCGAACAGCAGGCGTTCGTACAGCGCCTTGCGGTTCTCGGCGTCATCGACCACCTTGCCCTTCACGTAGTCGAGACCGACGCGCTCGATGTAGTGCACCGTACGCTCGAGGTACCAGCCCTCTTCGCGGTAAAGCTGCAGGAAGGCGCCGGAGTACTCCATCACTTCGTCGTCGCTGCTCACCTTGCAGAAGAACTGCGCGACTTCGGTCTTGATGCCGCCGTTGCCGGCGACATAGATTTCGTAGCCGGATTCGACGCCGATCACGCCCACGTCCTTGATGCCGGCTTCGGCGCAGTTGCGCGGGCAGCCGGACACGGCGAGCTTCACCTTGTGCGGGCTGTACATGCCGAACAGCATCTTTTCCAGCTTGACGCCCAGACCCATGGACAGCTGAGTGCCGAAGCGGCAGTGCTCGGCGCCGACGCAGGTCTTCACCGTGCGCAGGCTCTTGCCGTAGGCGTGGCCGGACACCATGCCGGCCTTGGCGAAGTCGGCCCACATCGCCGGCAGATCGTCCTTCTTCACGCCCAGCAGGTCGATGCGCTGGCCGCCGGTCACCTTCACCGTAGGCACCTTGTATTTCTCGGCGGCGTCGGCGATTGCGCGCAGTTCGCCCGGTGTGGTGAGGCCGCCCCACATGCGCGGCACCACCGAGTAGGTGCCGTCCTTCTGGATGTTGGCGTGGGCGCGCTCGTTGATGAAGCGGCTCTGCGCGTCGTCCTTCGCTTCGTGCGGCCAGGTCGAGATCAGGTAGTAGTTCAGCGCCGGGCGGCAGGAGGCGCAGCCGTTGGGCGTCTTCCACTTCAGCTCGCGCATCACGGTCGGGATGTCGATCATGTGGCGGTCGCGTATGGCGGCGCGCACGTCGCCGTGGTTCATGTCGGTGCAGCCGCACATCGGCTTCGAGCTGGAATCGGCCGGCGTGTAGGCGCCGCCGACGCAGGAGGCGAGGATCTGTTCGACCAGGCCGGTGCAGGAGCCGCAGGAGCTGGAGGCCTTGGTGTGCTTGCGTACGTCGTCCAGCGAGAACAGGCCCTTCTCCTTGATCGCCTTGACGATGGTGCCCTTGCACACGCCGTTGCAGCCGCAGACCTCGGCGCTGTCAGGCATCGAGGCGGCCTGGGTCTGGCCTTTGTGGCCGACGTCGCCGAGGTGGTTCTGGCCGAACATCAGGTGGTCGCGCACGGCGTGGATGTCCTGGCCGTCCTTGATCAGCTGGAAGTACCAGCTGCCGTCGGCGGTGTCGCCGTACAGACAGGCGCCGACCAGGCGCTCGCCTTCGAGCACCAGGCGTTTGTACACGCCGCCCGCCGGGTCGTGCAGCACGATGTCGTCGCAGCCCGGGCCACCCATGAAGTTGCCGGCGGAGAACACGTCGATGCCGGTCACCTTCAGCTTGGTCGAGGTGACGGAGCCCTTGTAGGTGCCGATGCCGTACTGGGCGAGGTGGTTGGCACACACCTTGGCCTGTTCGAACAGCGGTGCGACCAGGCCGTAGGCGATGCCGCGGTGGTTCACGCACTCACCGACGGCGTAGATCTTCGGGTCGTAGGTCTGCAGCGTGTCATTGACGACGATGCCGCGGTTGCAGTGGATGCCGGCCGATTCGGCCAGCGTGGTGTTGGGGCGGATGCCGGCGGCCATCACGACGAGGTCGGCCGGAATCGTTTCGCCGCTCTTGAAACGCACCGCGGACACCCGGCCATCGGCGCCGGCGATCAGCGATTCGGTCTGCTTTTCCAGCAGGAAGGCGAGCCCCTTCTTTTCCAGCGAGGCCTGCAGCATGTCGGCCGAGGGCTTGTCGAGCTGGCGTTCCATGATCCACGGCGCCAGATGTACCACGGTGACCTGCATGCCTCGCAGCGCCAGACCGTTGGCCGCTTCAAGTCCGAGCAGACCGGCGCCGATGACCACCGCGTGCTTGCGCGTGGCGGCGGCTTCGATCATCGCGTCGGTGTCGGCGATGTCGCGGTAGGCGATCACGCCCGGCAGGTCCTTGCCCGGCACCGGCAGGATGAAGGGGTTGGAACCGGTGGCGAGCAGCAGGCGGTCGTATTCCGCTTCGGTGCCGTCGTCGGCGAACACCTTGCGCGCCTTGCGGTCGATCTTGACGATCTTCTTGCCGGTGTGGAGCGTGATGTTGTTGTCGCGGTACCAGTCCCAGTCGTTCAGGATGATGTCCTGCACCGTCATTTCGCCGGCCAGCACCGGCGACAGCAGGATGCGGTTGTAATTCGGATGCGGCTCCGCACCGAACACGGTGATGTCGTACATCTCCGGTGCGATCTTGAGCAGCTCTTCCAGCGTGCGACAGCCCGCCATTCCGTTGCCGACCATGACCAGACGCTTCTTTTCCATGTCCCCGTTCCTTCTACCGATTGCTGCAATAACAGACCGCACCGGGTGCAGCCGACATTCCTTGCCCGGCTGTGCCGCCGCGGACCGGTAGGGTTCGCAGGGACGAGCACAGACCTGCGCCTGCAGCATCGCTGGCGCCTGTAGGGCAAAACCTTTCGTGACCGGATCGTGCCGGTCGGCAAATGACGCGCTTGGTCGGTCGTGTCCCGCCATTGGGAGACGAAGCCGATAAAACCGGGCTGCGCGGCGCATTCGATGCGTCCCGCAGCGTTGACGACAGCCGCTCCATCCTGGATGCGGTGCCGGTGTGTCGCAGGCTTGCGCCCGCCTTTTGTCTTCGACCTGCTTCAGTGACCGGGCGACCAGCCGGGGCACGGCGCATCGTTGCGTCGTGTGTGCCCTGGCCTTTCTATCCAGGTCCGCCGTGCCGGCTATGCCGGGAGGCGAACTTCGATGGTGCCGATGTGAACCAAGCCTGGTGCAGGGATGCCCGCACGCGCGGCCAGCCCTCTCACGGGTATCAACAAAGCAAAAGTTTTGCCAGGTCTGTTTCACCCGTTCGGAGCCGTCGCTCCGAGGGGTTCAACCTGCTGATTCATATGAGTTGTTGCCTGGATTTCGAGGTCTTCCCGGAGCGCTTGGCCGTCGCCGGTCGGGCCGTCCTCGCACGGATCTGGTGCAGCCGCTCTTCACGCCGGTGCGCTCCAGTAAGTACCGGCGGGGCCGTTAAACACGTCATGAACGATCGAGGCCCTGACCACTCCAAGCGCCGCACCGGAACAGGCCGCACCGCGCTCGCCTGGTGCCTGCTCGCAAGCTGGCTCGTCGCCAGCGGGGGCGTGCTGCTTGCGCACATGAAAAACAATCCGGTCGGTGTCTGCGTGACCCGCGACTGACCGGACAAGAACATCCTCTGGAGACCTTCACGATGAACGACCACGCGCTTCACGCCTATTCCGTCAGCGCAGACCGGGTCATGCTCGGCACCGCGACCGTTCTGTCCGCGGTGTGCATCGTCCTTGCAGCCATTTCAGGCGGTCTGACCACCGCTCTGCTGGTCGGCGTGCCGGCCTGTCTGGTGCCTTATGCGCTGTTCCGGATGGCGCCGGGCTCGCTGGTGTCGCGCACCGGCTTCGCCAGTGCCTTCATGGTGTTGGCCGCGCTGCTGATCCAGCTCACCGGTGGCCTGATCGAGGCGCACTTCAGCATCTTCGTCCTGCTCGCCTTCCTGCTCTATTACCGTGACTGGCGGCCGGTGCTGGTGGCCGCCGGCTTGATCGCCGTGCATCACCTGGCGTTCAACTTCATGCAGGCAGCCGGCCTTGGCGTGTTCATCTTCAATGGCGGCGCCAACTTCAACATGGTGCTGGTGCACGCAGCATTCGTCGTGGCCGAGGCCGGGCTGCTGTGCTACATGGCGCTGGGCCTGTCGCGCGAGGCGCTGCAGGCGGCCCGCGTCGGCGAGGCGGCGGAACGCATCGGCGCCGGCGATCTCGCGTCGGCAATTCCGCAGCAGGCGGGCATGCCGCTGCTCGCCGCGATGGAGCAGATGCGCGCACGGCTGTCGCGCACCGTGAGCCTGCTGGTGACCGAGTCCGCCAGCGCGCAGCGCGTGGCCGACACGATGGTGGCCAACGCGGAGCAGGTGACCGCCTCGACCGGTCAGCAGAGCGAAGCAACCCAACGCATGGCCTCGGCCGTGCAGCAACTGACGGCGTCCATCCAGCAGATTGCGCAGAACGCCGAGGAGGCGAGCCTCCGCGTGCGCCGCGGCGGCGTGTCGGCGGACGAAGGGGTGGCGGTGATGCACACGCTGGCCGACGAGATTCGCCATACCGGCGCGTCCATCCACGAGGTCGAGAACGGCATGCAGCGGATCGGCGCGCAGTTCGAAAGCGTGAAATCCATCGTCGCGCTGATCAAGGAGATCGCCGACCAGACCAATCTGCTGGCCCTGAACGCAGCCATCGAAGCGGCACGTGCGGGCGAACAGGGGCGCGGCTTTGCAGTCGTGGCGGACGAGGTGCGCAAGCTTGCCGAACGCACCCGCAACGCGACTGAGGACATCGCCCGCACCGTTGAGGCCATGCAGGCGAGCAAGGACGAGGCGCTGCACAGCGTCGCCAGCACGGTCGCCACCGCGCAGCGCGGCGTCGATCGCGTCGGCGAAGTCAGTCAGTCGATCGCCGCGGTGTCCGCGGACATCGCGGCGATGATGGCCATCATCGTCGGCATCTCGGATTCGATGAAGGAACAGTCGCAGGCGGCGACCGAGATCGCAACCGGGGTCGAGCAGGTCGCGGCGCTGGCCGACAGCACGGCCGCGATGGCGGCCGAAGACCGCGCGACGGCGGCGCAGCTGAATGCGATGGCGCAGTCGCTGGTCGACGCAGGCAGCCAGTTCAGGGTGAGCTGAAGCGGTCGACCTGCTGCCGCACCGCGCTCAGGTACAGGCGAGCTGCCGGCAGGCGTCGAGGTGGGCGAGCAGCGGCGCGGGCATCGCGCTGCGTCCTTCCAGCATCTCGCGTATCAGGCGGGCGTTCGCCTGCGCCTCGATGCCGGGTTCGGGCTGCGTCAGCGCGCTGCCTTCCTCCGCTTCGCACAGCACCGATTCGACGCCATCGATGAAGCCGATGATCTGCGGTCGGCGCGCCGGATTGGCATAGGCCTCGCCCTCGGTGCCGCGCATCAGCATCGAGCGGCCACCGTCCAGACGCAGGAACTGCGTCATCTTCTCCAGGTATTCCGGGTGCGTCACCGGCACCACGCGCACGCTGCGTCCGGGCATCGGATCGATCATCTTGGTCATTGAGTGGCCCGAGTTGCGCACGCCCAGTTGCGGGCGCAGCGACAGCAGCGCATCCAGGCCAGGCAGCAGCTTGTCGACGCCGATGCAGGCGATGCGCTGCGCCGCCAGCAGTTCGCCGGCGTGCGTCGGACTGTCCGCCATCGGCAGATCGAGCGCACGCAGCAGCGCGAACGGGTCGGCGCGGGTGTCGAAATCGAAGCGGCCGTGGATCAGTACCGGAATGCCCTCACGTGCCAGCAGCATCGCCAGCAAGGGCATCAGATTCGGGCGGCGGCGGGCGCCGTTGTAGGTCGGCAGAACCACGGTGCGTGCGCCCGCCGGCGCGGCGACGTGGGCGATGCGAGCGTCGATCGCTGCCTTGAAGCCCAGCAGTTCGTCCAGCGACTCGCTCTTGATCCGCATCGCCAGCACGATGGCGCCCAGTTGCAGCGGCGGCACGCGCCCGTCGAGCATGTCGGCGAACAGCGCCTGCGCGTCGTCGCGCGACAGCGAACGGGAGCCCTTGGCGCCGCGGCCGATTTCCTTGATCTGTTTCGTGTAGTTCATGGGTACAGGATTATGCCCGCGCCCGAACCCCGTGCCGGCCTGCGTTATATTCCCATGCAGTCGAATCGGGCGCGCCGGAACACCGGCGCCTGCCGCGGGGTCAGAGCCGCTCTGCGCACAGCGACGCATACATATAAGGAGACGGACATGAAAGTAGGTTTCATCGGACTCGGATTGATGGGCCGCCCGATGGCGGGGCATCTGGCCAAGGGCGGTCACAGCCTTCACCTTTGGGCGCGTCGCCCCGAATCGCTCGAACCGTTCCGCGACAGCGGTGCGACCTTTCACTCGACCATCGCCGACGTCGCGCGCGAAGCCGATGTCGTGTTCTCGATGGTGGCCGACGCGCCGGACGTCGAGCAGGTGGCGCTCGGCCCGCAGGGCATCGCTGAAGGCGCGGCCGGGCGTACCGACCTGATCTTCGTAGACATGAGCACCATCGCGCCGGATTCGGCGCGCACCATCGCCGCCCGCCTGGCGGCGCGCGGCGTGTCGATGATCGACGCGCCGGTGTCCGGCGGTGAGGTCGGTGCCATCAACGCAGCACTCACCATCATGGCCGGCGGCACGCAGGAAGCGTTCGACCGCGTGCTGCCGTTGTTCCAGCTGATGGGCAAGAACGTCACCCGCGTCGGCGACAGCGGCGCCGGCCAGGTGGCCAAGGCCTGCAACCAGATTCTGACCGGCGTCGGTGTGCTGGCGCTGGCCGAAGCCTTCGCCTTCGCCGAGAAGAGCGGCGTCGATTCGGCACGCGTGCGCGAGGCGCTGCTCGGCGGCTTCGCCTACAGCCGCATCCTGGAAAACCACGGTCAGCGCATGCTGGACCGCAATTTCAAGCCGGGCTTCAAGTCGTGGATGCACCAGAAGGATCTGCGCATCGTCATGAACGAGGCGCACCGCATGGGCCTCGCGCTGCCTTCGGCGGCGGCGGCGGCGCAGATGCTGAACGCGATGGTCGGCCAGGGGCTGGGCGAGGAGGATTCGATCGCCGTGCTGAAGGTGCTCGAAGGTCTCGGCGGCGTCGAGCGTTGAGGGGCTCGCGATGAAGATCGGTTTCATCGGTCTGGGCGCGATGGGCCGCGCGATGGCGGCCAATCTGCTGCGCGCCGGGCACGAGGTGACCGTGTGGGCGCGTCGCGCTGAATCGATGCAGCCCTTGCTCGACCAGGGCGCGCGACCGTCAGCTTCTCCGGCAGACTGCGCGCGCGGCATGGATGCCGTGTGCTGCATCGTCACCACCGGTGCCGACGTGCGCGAGGTGGCGCTGGGCCCGCGTGGCGTCATCGAGGGCGCAGCGCCCGGCTGCGCCTTCATCGACCACAGCACCATTCCGCCGTCGGTGGCGCGCGACATCGCCACGGCGCTGAAGGCGCGCGGCATCGACATGCTGGATGCGCCGGTGTCGGGTGGCGAGCGCGGCGCCATCGAGGCGACGCTGGCCATCATGGTTGGCGGCGAGGCGGCGGTGTTCGAGCGCATGAAGCCGCTGCTGTCGGCTGTTGGCCGCACCCAGGTGCATGTCGGGCCGAACGGCGCAGGGCAGGTGACCAAGGCGTGCAATCAGCTCATCCTGTGCGCCTTCATCGAGGCGGCGGCCGAAGCGGCGCGGCTGGCCGCGGCCAGCGGCGTCGATTTCGGCAAGGTGCGCGAGGCGATGCTTCACGGCTCGGCTTCGTCGCGCGCACTCGAGCTGTTCGGCGGCAAGATGGTGACGCGCGATTTTTCCGCTGGCGTGCAGTCGCGCCTGCATCACAAGGACATGGGCATCGTGCTCGGCGAAGCGGTCGAACTGGGGCTGGCGATGCCGCTGTCGGCCGCGGTGTGGCAGCAACTCAATGCCCTGATGGCGCAGGGCGGCGGTACGCTGGACACCTCGGCCCTGCTCACCGTACTCGAAGGGCCGGGCAGCGCCTGATCAGTGTCGTCGGCCGGTCAGACAGGGGAAGTCGAAGGCCGGGTCCTGACCGTCCATCAGCCTTGAAAGCAGCCTGGCCGAACCGCAGGCCAGGGTCCAGCCGAGTGAGCCGTGGCCGGTGTTGTACCAGAGGCCATCGATCCGGCTGCGGCCGATCAGCGGCACATTGCCCGGCGTACAGGGACGCAGGCCGGCCCAGGCCTCAGCCGCGTCGAAATCGCCGGCGTCCGGACACAGTTCGCGCGCCAGCCGGGTCAGCAACTGCACGCGCTCCGGTTCTATCGTCACCGTGAGTCCGCCCAGTTCCGCCATGCCGGCGACGCGCACGCGGTCGCCGAGGCGCGACAGCACGATGCGGTGTTCCTCGTCGGTCAGGCTGGTGCGCGGCGCATTCGGTCCGGCCGGGAAGGTGATCGAGTAGCCCTTGATCGGGTACAGCGCCGGTCGCGGGCCGTGCTGCTCGACCAGCTGACGGGTGTGCGTGCCGAGCGCGCACACCACCTGTTCGCCGCGCAGCAGGCCGCGCACGCCGCGCGCGTCGCGCACGGCGACGCCGCGTACCGTGTTTTCGTGGATGTCCAGCGCCTCGACCGTGATTTCGTAGTGGAAAGTAACGCCGGCATCGGCGCAGGCGGCGGCCAGCGCCCGCGTGAAGCGGTGCGCGTCGCCGGTTTCGTCGTTCGGTGCGTGTAGGCCACCCACCAGTGTGCGCTGACTGCTCGCCAGCGCCGGTTCGATGTCGATGCAGCGCGCAGCGTCGCAGCTGTCGATGCGGATGCCGTGAGGCGCCAGCCACTCCGCGCGCGCACGGGCACGCTCGAATTCACGACGCTCGGAAAACACGTGCAGGATGCCGCTCGCCGACTGGTCATACTCCAGTTTCAGCGCGTGACGCAGTGACTGCAGCTCGGCCTGACTGCTGACCGCCAGTCGCGCCAGCGCATCGGTGTTGCGACGCATGCGGCCGGGCAGGCACTCGTACAGGAAGGCGCCCATCCAGCGCCACTGACGGTGGTTGGCGGTCGGCGAAAAGCGCACCGGGGCATTCGAATCGAGCAGGCCGCGCAGCCCGATCATCGGTGCCTGCGGTGAGGCCCAGGGCGCGGCGTGACTGACCGAAATCTGGCCGCCGTTGGCGAAACTGGTTTCCATTGCGGGATCAGCCTGCCGGTCGATGACCGACACGGTGTGACCGGCCTGGCGCAGGTACCAGGCGGTGGTGATGCCGACGACGCCGGCACCCAGAACGAGGATGTGCATGCGGTTCTAGTTATGGACGACGCTGTGGATGACCGGGGGCGACCGCTGCCGGTTCCGTGCGCAGGGCGCGCTGCCGGCGTTCAAATCGGTCGGACGTGAAATCGTGCGACCCGGATCATGGTGCTGTGCACGATAATGCATTTCCTGCCATTCCGGAGTCGCGACACATGTCCCGCATCACCCTGAGCCAGTTCCTGATCCAGCAACAGCGCGACGGCGAGCGCATCTGCGCCGAGCTGCGCTTCCTGGTCGAAGTCGTCGCCCGCGCGGTCAAGGCGATCGGCAACGCAGTCGGCAAGGGCGGCCTGACCAATTCGCTCGGCGAGGCCGGTGGCGAGAACGTGCAGGGCGAGGTGCAGAAGAAACTGGACGTGATCGCCAACGAAATCCTGCTCGAAGCGAACGAGTGGGGCGGTCATCTGGCGGCGATGGCGTCGGAGGAGATGGACCTGCCGCACCAGATTCCGAACCGTTACCCGAAGGGCGAATTCCTGCTGCTGTTCGATCCGCTGGACGGCTCGTCCAACATCGACGTGAATATTTCGGTCGGCACCATCTTTTCGGTGCTGCGCTGCCCGGAACTGAATGGCAGCGTCGAGCCGGTCGACGAGAAGGCCTTCCTGCAACCCGGCACCCAGCAACTGGTAGCCGGCTATGCGGTGTACGGCGCGGCCACCCAGCTGGTGCTGACGGTCGGCAACGGCGTCCATGCGTTCACGCTGGATCGCGAGACCGGCAGTTTCGTCATGACGACCGAAAACATGCGCGTGCCGGAAGACACCAAGGAATACGCGATCAACGCGTCGAACGCGCGCTGGTGGGAAGCGCCGGTCAAGCGCTACATCGACGAGCTGATCGCCGGCAAGAGCGGTCCGCGCGGCAAGGATTTCAACATGCGCTGGGTCGGTTCGATGGTGGCGGACGTGCACCGCATCCTGACCCGCGGCGGCATTTTCATGTATCCGAAGGACACCAAGGACCCGACCAAGCCGGGCAAGCTGCGCCTGATGTACGAGGCCAATCCGATGGCGATGCTGATCGAGCAGGCGGGCGGCGCGGCGACCACGGGTTACCAGCGCATCCTCGACGTCCAGCCTGAAAAGCTGCACCAGCGTGTGCCGGTCATTCTGGGGTCGAAGAATGAAGTCGAGCGCGTGACCGGCTATCACGCCGTCTGAAGGAAGCGCGCGATGCCGGCGGCCGCGACGCGGCCACTGGCCATGCTGGCGGTGAGCAGGTAGCCGCCGGTCGGCGCCTCCCAGTCCAGCATTTCGCCAGCGCAGAAAACGCCGGGCAGTGCCTTCAGCATCAGTCCGTCGTCCAGCGCCTCCAGCCGCACGCCACCCGCCGTGCTGATGGCCTCGGCCACCGGCCGTGTGCGCCGCAGGCGCAGCGGCAGCGCCTTCAGCGTCGCCGCCAGGCGTGACGGGTCGGCCATCGCGGCCTTGTCTAGTACCTCGTGCACCAGCCCCAGCTTGACGCCGCCCAGGCCGAGGCGGCTGGCGAGATGCGAGCTGAGCGAACGCGAGCCCCGCGGGCGGCGGATTTCATCGAGTACGCGTGCCGCGTCGTGCGCTGGCAGCAGGTCGAGCGCAATGTCGCAGTGACCGTCGCGTTCGATGCGCTCGCGCAGCGCGGCCGATAGCGCGTAGATCAGGCTGCCTTCGAGGCCGTGCGCGCTGACCAGGCACTCGCCGCGTCGTTCGATCGGCGTCGCGTCCATTCCGTCGAAGCGGATGGCGACGGTCTTCAGCGGTACGCCGGCGTGGCGCTCGGCGAAGTGCGTGCTCCAATCGATGTCGAAGCCGCAGTTGGCGGCGCGCAGTGGCGCGAGTGCGACGCCGCGTGCGTCGAGCAGCGGCATCCAGGTCCCGTCGGAGCCAAGTTGCGGCCAGCTGGCGCCGCCGAGGGCAAGCAGTGTGGCGCGCGCGTCAACCTGCCGCTCGCCGTCTGGCGTGTCGAAGGTCAGTGCGCCGGCGTCATTCCATCCGGTCCAGCGCTGGCGCATGTGAAAGCGCACGCCAGCTGCGCGCAGCCGCGTCAGCCACGCGCGCAGCAGTGGTGCCGCCTTCATGTCGGTCGGAAACACCCGCCCGGAACTGCCGACGAAGGTGTCGATGCCGAGACCCGCGCACCAGTCACGCAGCGCGGCCGCATCAAATTCGGCCAGCCAGTGGCCGACTTCGGCGTGGCGTTCGCGGTAACGCGTAACGAACAGATCGGCGGCTTCGGCGTGCGTCAGATTGAGGCCGCCCTTGCCGGCGAGCAGGAATTTGCGGCCGACTGAGGCCTTGGCGTCGTAAAGATCGACCGCGATGCCGCGCGCCGACAGCACCTCGGCCGCCATCAGCCCGGCCGGTCCGCCGCCGACGATGGCGACCTGAGCGGCGCTGGACGGTGCGGGCATCAGTCCGGTGTCTGCACCAGCCGCAGCGCAGTGTCGTCGCTGCGTAGGCGGTAGGGGCTCGGTGGAAGCGGCGGCTCGGGCACTTCGGCCTGCTTCTTCAGCGCCTCGTAGCGGCCGGCAACCTTGGGCACGTAGGCGCGGGTTTCCGCGTAGGGCGGCACACCGCCGTACTTTCTGACCGCGCCAGCGCCGGCGTTGTAGGCGGACAGCACCAGTTCGATGTCGCCGAAGTCATCCAGCAGGTCGCGCAGGTGGCGCGCGCTGGCGCGCAGATTGTCGGCGGGCTTCAGTGCGTCGGATACGCCGTACATGCGGGCGGTGGACGGCATCAGCTGGGCCAGACCGAGCGCACCTTTGGGCGACACCGCGCGCGGGTTATAGGCCGACTCGGCATGGACGACGGCGTGCAGCAGTTCGGGTTCGATGCCGCCAGCCTCGGCCGCCGCCTCAATCTGCGCCGAGAATGGCAGTTTGCCCAGCGCTTCGCGGCGAGCCTGCTTGCGTTCAGCCTCGGAAATGCGCGGCGATTCGGGTTGATGGAGACGATAGTCGGCGCCGCCCTGCAGCCGCAACCGATAGTCCGCAGTGTCGCCGGCGTGGGCAACGGGCATCAGCAGTGTCGCGAGCAGCATGACGGGCGTGCGCATCAGCCTTCCTTCGAAGTCAGTCGGGTGGCGAACCAGACCGCCAGCGCGATGCCGACGGTGTTGGCGAGCAGATCGTAAAGATCGGCTTCGCGCCCCGGCAACATGAGCTGCCGCCACTCATCGTAACAAGCCAGCGCCAGCGCCAGTCCGGCGCACGCATACAGCCAGCGCCGGCCGGTCGCCAGCCACAGCGACAGCGCGATCACGCCGAAGGTGCCGGCGTGGGCGAGCTTGTCCCAGGGCGACGGAATCAGACCGACCGCCAGCGAGGTTTCGCCGAGGCGGATCAGGCTGGCGATCATCGTCAGGGCGACCAGCCCGGCCGCCCACTGCAGATAAGGTTCCAGACGCATGACCTCAGTAGGCATTGCGGTCGCTGAACACGACGGCAACCGTCTTGACGATGATCCAGAGGTCCAGCCCGAGCGACCAGGTGCGAAGGTACTCGAGGTCGTACTCGATGCGCTTCTGCATCTTGTCCACGGTTTCGGTTTCGCCGCGATAGCCATTCACCTGCGCCCAGCCGGTGATCCCCGGCTTCACCTTGTGACGCACCATGTAACCCTTGATCAGCTTGCGGTAGGTTTCGTTGTGCGACACCGCGTGCGGCCGCGGGCCGACGATGCTCATGCGCCCCTGCAGCACGTTGATGAACTGCGGCAGTTCGTCCAGCGAGGTGCGACGCAGGAAGCCGCCGAAGCGGGTGATGCGCTGATCGTTGCGGGTGGCCTGCTTCACCACGCCGCCGTCCTCCTGCACGGTCATCGAGCGGAACTTGTAGACGACGATTTCCTTGCCGTCGAGGCCGTAGCGGCGCTGGCGGAACAGTGCCGGACCGGGCGAGCTCATCTTCACGCCTATCGCGATCGCCAGCAGCAGCGGCGATATCAGCAGCAGGATGATGATGGACAGCACGATGTCGCTCGCGCGCTTGACCAGACCGTTGATGCCGGTGAAGGGCGTGTCGCAGACGGCCACCACCGGGACGCCCGCAACGTAGTCCATGCGCCCCTGGATCAGGTCGGTCAGGAAAATGTCCGGTGCGAAGAAGATGCTCACCGTCGTATCTTTGAGGTCGTCGAGCAGCGACAGGATGCGCGGCTGACTGGCCATCGGCAGCGCCAGGTAGATCTGGTCGATGCGGTTCGCCTTCACGTAGGCGGCGAGATCGCGCAGACGACCGAGCAGCGGCAGGCCGTTGAGCTGGGTGATGCGCTCGGGTGCGCGGTCGTCGAAGTAGCCGACGCAGCGCACGCCCAGATAAGGATTGGTTTCGAACTGTTCGGCCAGCGACACACCGATATCGTTGCAGCCGACGATGATGACGCGGGTCTGGTTCGCTTCCTGCGCGGCGGCCCGCTGCAGATAGCCGCGGGCAACGAAGTGGGCGACCAGCTGGGTCAGCGGCGCCGCGACCAGCCAGGACACCACGACCTCGTAAGGAAAGTTCTCGATGTACTGGCTCGCGTAGCCGAAGAACAGCAGGATGAAGGCGATCAGCAGCCAGCTGATGACGGTCTGCCGGATCACCCGACGCGGCCGCATGCTGAGCAGCGACGAGCCGGGGAAGGACAGCGAAAAGACGACGAGCGACAGCACGACATAGCGCGCGTCGACGGTATCGCCGTAGTAGAGCGCGCAGGCGATCAGCGACAGGATGAGCGACAGCGGGTCGAGGAACATTTCGACCATGCCGGAAAGGCTCAACGGTGCCCGCAATACGGAAGTGTTACGCTCAAACTTGGCGAGCATCGGGAATGAAACCGGTGAATTCAATGGACTTGGAGACCTGCAGACGACGTGCCGGCTAGAATACCGGAAGCGTTTTTGCGTATTTTCACGATTTGCGCGCTGGAAAGAAAAGCGTCACGGCCCGCATTCATACTCTCTTCGATGAACAATAACATTTCAAAATGTTTGCCCGTTGTGCTGTTGTTACTGACGCTGCCGATTGCGGACCACGTCCGCGCGGACGAGGACGATGTGTTCAGCTTGGTCACCTCGGCGAACTGGCAATATGTCGACAACGTGTTCTATCTGCCCGATGACAGTGAACCTACGTCCTTCGGGCCGAACGCACCTCGCGGCGACCACAGCACCATACTCAGCGTCGGCATCGTTGGCGAGAAGCGTCTGGGTCGGCAGGTGCTTACCGCGAACACCACATTCAACCGTACGCGGTACAACGACCTCAGCCTGCTCGATAACGATGGTTATAACCTCGCTGCTGGCTGGCGCTGGACCGTCGGCAGCGACCTGAGCGGCAACTTGAGCTACACCAAGCGACGCTACATGCTCGGTTTCGGCGATTTTCGGCCGGCGGAGCCGACTAAGAATCTTGTCGACGCGGAAACTTGGCGCTTCGATGGAAGCTATATGGTTGATGCTTATTGGGCGCTATTTGGCAGCCTGAACCGAGATACTCAACGTAATGATGCGGCGGTACGTCGTCCGAGTGATTACGACATCGATCGCTTCGAGGCGGGAGTACGCTACACGACGCGAGGTGGCACCGCATTCGAGCTGCTGGGGCGCGAGAGCCGAGGGGACTTTCCAAACCGCGCTGCCAGCGTCCTTCGCGACAATGCTTACAAGCAAAAGGACGCCGAATTTCGGGTGCGCTGGCAGCCAGTCGGGCATTCGAAACTGTCGGCCTCGGTCGGGGTGTCCAAACGCGAGCACGAGCGGGCGCCGACGCGCAATTACGACGACGTGTACGGGAGGTTTTCGTGGGAATGGCGACCGACCGGCCATTTGGGCCTGACCTTCGACGCGCAGCGCCAGATCAGCGGGCTCGACGACAACTTCACCACCTATTTCGAGACCGAAACTTATAGCCTGACCCCGGTCTGGTATGTCACCGGGAAGCTGCGGGTAGATGGACTCGTGCAGTATCGCGCCCGTGATGGGCAGGGTCGTGGTAACAGCGATTTCATCGATCCGGCGGTGTTGGCGCTGTTGGGTGATCGCGCGGCTCAGCGTACCGAGGACCTCTACACTTACAGTGTGGGCGCGACGTGGTCCATTCAGCGCAACCTGAGCGCCAGCGCGCAGTGGCGCCATGATCGTCGCGATTCCAACGTCAATTTCTTTCAGTACCGCACCGACAGCATATCGATGTCGCTGCAGTACCTGTTCTGAGTCAGTACTGCAGCAGCGCGTGGCTATTCCAGCCGCGCGCGGCGAGCAGGGCCGACCCGCCGAGCGCCGGCAGATCGATCAGGAAGCGGAAGCCGACGAGCCGGCCGCCGGCGCGTTCGACCAGTTCGCCGCAGGCCACGGCGGTGCCGCCGGTGGCGATCAGGTCGTCCAGCACCAGCACGCGTGACCCGCTGGCGAAAGCGCCGACGTGCATTTCCAGCCGGTCGCTGCCGTACTCGAGCGCGTAGTCGACGCCCAGCGTCGGGCCCGGCAGCTTGCCGGGCTTGCGCACCGGCACCAGACCGGCGCCCAGTCGCTGCGCCAGCGCGCCCGCGAACAGGAAGCCGCGCGCCTCGATGGCGGCGACGATGTCGACGCTGCCCGGTTCGATGCTGCGTTCGAGTGCGTCCAGTGCCTGCGTCAAGCCGCGCGCGTCGGCCAGCAGCGGTGTGATGTCGCGGAACTGTATGCCCGGCTCGGGAAAATCGGGAATGGTGCGGATCAGCGCGCGCAGCGGTGCAAGGTCGGACGGATATGTCATGGCGTTTCCTGGATGGCGGGCAGGCCGAGCCGGGCGCGTCGTTCGTCGCGCGGCAGCGCAGCCAGCTCGCGCATGGTCGCCCATACGGCGGGCATGTCGGGTGAGGCGGCGATCAGTCGCGTGAAGGCCGGTCTGGCTGCCGTGTAGAGGCCGATTGACGCCAGCGTCGCGTTGTTGATGTCCTGCGCGAACCAGCGATCGTAGCCGCGGAAGCCGGCCCAGCGCGTCTCGCGCAGAGCGCGATAATCCGCGCCCAGTTCTTCGAGCAGGCGCGCCTTGCCGGCGTGTTTTTCGGAATCCGCCATATCGCTGCGATAAAGGGTGTCCAGGGCGTCGCGGTAGCGGATCACCAGCGCTGAGAAATCGCTGCGCAGCCGCTGCGCCCGCTCGAACCCTTCGCGCAGCCCTTCTTTGCCGGGGCGCGCAAGCCAGCGGCGCACGCCTTCCTCTTCCACCGCGCTGGCGAAGGACTCATTGAATTCGGTGTCGTCGCGCACGTAGACGATCTGGTGCGCCAGTTCATGCACGATGAGACGCACCAGTTCCGTTTCCGGGTAGTGGATGAAGGTGTTCAGCAGCGGATCGTCGAACCAGCCCAGCGTCGAGTAGGCCGGCACGCCGCTCACGTGCACGTCCAGTCCCTCGCGCGCCAGTGCGTCGGCGTGGCGGCGTGCGTCGGCTTCGGCGAAGAAGCCGCGATAGCTGACGCAGCCGGCGATGGGGAAGCAGGACTGGCGCGGCTTGACCGACAGCGGCTCGGTGGCGAACACGTTCCAGACCACGAACGGCCGTCCGAGGTCGGCGTAACGGCGATAGCTGCCGTTGTCGGGCAGGGCCATCTCGCGGCTGGCCCAGTCGCGGATCTCTGCCGCCAGTGCGAGCTTGTCGCGCAGCGTCTGCGTGTTCGACGGGTCGGCATCGACCTCGGCCAGCGGCCGCGCCAGCCGCCACAGCTCGAACTGGCCGTGTGCCGCCTGCCAGTAGTAGCGTGGCGAGAAGCTGCCGTTGCAGCCGCCGAGCAGCAGCGCCAGGCCGACGACGAGGCCGAGGTGCCGGCGCCGCTCAGCCCGCGTCGCGGTGTCCGGCATAGGGGTCGGCGTAGGCGGGCACGACAGCGGGGGCCGTGTCCAGCGGCGCGTTGTCGATGGTGACCGGTATCCAGCCGCGTACGCTGTTGATGAACCAGACGGCTTGGGCGCGGCCGAGGTCCTCACAGGTGAGCACGCGTTCCATCAGTTCGCCGCGCTCCACCAGTTCGCGCCTGAGCGTGCCATCGAGCAGGCCGCTGGATACCGGCGGCGTGTACCGGCCGCCATCGATGTCGAGCACCAGGTTGCCGCGCGTGAATTCAGTCAGCTCGCCGGCGTCATTCCACAGCAGCACGTCGAAGGCGCTGCCGGCGACCTGCGACAGGTGGGCGTCGTAAATGCCCCGGCGTGTGGTCTTGTGATAGAGCAGCGGTTCGGCGCGGGACACCGGTGCCGACGCCAGCCTGACCTTGCGCGGGCTGTTGTCGGGCTCGCCAGCAGCGCTGCTTTCGATACGCAGGCGGCCGTCGGCGGCGCACAGCAGGCGCACACGCAGACGACCCTGCGGGTGTGCCGCCGCGTGCGCTGCCAGCACCGCCGCCGGATCCTGCGGCGCGGCGAAACCGAAATGGCGTGCCGAGGCGGTGAGTCTGGCGAGGTGGCGGTCGAGCAGTTCGTAGCGGCCATCGACCAGCAGCAGCGTTTCGAACAGTTCGAAGCCATTGCCGGCGCGCGTCAGGAAGCGGCTCTTGGTCTGCACTTCGGCGTACTCGTCGGCGGCGACCGAATCCCAGGTGATGCCGCCGCCCAGACCACACTCCATCCGTCCGCTTGCTGCGTCGAGCGTGACCGTGCGGATGGCGACGTTGAAGCGCGCCGCACCGCCGGGGGCCACGTGACCGATCGCGCCACAGTAGACCGCGCGTGGCGATTTCTCGAGGTCGGCGATGATGTCCATCGACTTCAGCTTCGGCGCGCCGGTGATCGAGCCACACGGGAACAGGGCGGCAAACACGTCGTCCAGCGTCACTTCGGGGCGGGTGCGCGCGGTGATGGTCGAGGTCATCTGCAGCACGGTCGGGTAGTTCTCGATCGAGAACAGGTGCGGCACCCGGACGCCACCCGGCATCGACAGCCGCGACAGGTCGTTGCGCAGCAGGTCGACGATCATCAGGTTCTCGGCGCGGTTCTTTTCCGAATCGCGCAGCCAGCGCGCGAGTTCGGCGTCCTCTTCCGGCAATTGGCCGCGCCGTGCGGTGCCCTTCATCGGCCGTGTCGTCAGCACGCCGTCCTGCCATGCGAAGAACAGCTCCGGCGACGCCGACAGGATGTGGTGGGTGCCGATGTCCGCGTAGGCGCAGAACTCGGCCTGCTGCGCCTGTCGCAATTGCTCGTAGTAGGACTGCGCGTCGCCGGAAAAGCGCGCGCGGGCGCGCACCGTGTAATTCATCTGGTAGGCGTCGCCGCGGCGGATGGCGGCGTGGATTGCATCGATCGCCTGCCCGTATTCGTCACGCCCGGTATCCAGTTCCCATGCCGGCACCTCGAACGGGGCCGGTGCATCAGGGCCGCAGTCGATCGGGGCGTGGTGCAGGCCGAACCACACCAGCGGTACGCTGCATCCGCTGCGCACGCGCGCCGCGCGATCGAAGGCGGGCGCCGCCTCGTAGGCGACGTAGCCGACCGCGTGCAGACCGCCGTGCGTGGCCTCGGCCACGCGACGCAAGGCAGGGCGGACGGCGTCCACGTGGTCCGCGCGAACCACTTCCAGCGGTTCGCCGAACACGAGGCGGCGTGGCAGTCTGTCCGGGGTCGAGAAATCGAGTATGAATTTCATGGTGTTGCCGGCAGCGGGCCGGTGCTGGCGTGAGCAGTGTTCAGACGACGTGCGGTGCGATGTAGAGCGCGATCACGCGTCGGCCGAGCAGCGTGACAGAGCCGTGGCGGCGGTTGTTCCCGGTGTCGCTGTATTCGAAGGCATAGGTCCGCTTGATGCGCATCTGTCCCTCCTCGTCGCGGGCGAGCGAGGTCGAGCGGATGGCTACGGTATCATCGAGCAGTTGGGTGCCTTCCGCATTGCAGGCGGCACGGCTGGCTTCCATACCCGCCTCGCGCGCATTCAGGCTGTCGAGCCAGAACCATATCAGGCCGCCGATCAGCAGCAGCGACACGAGTTCGAAGGTCGGCATGTCAGTGCTCCGGTTGCGCCATCGGCTGGCGCGCGACGTATCGCGCCAGCTTGCCGTCGATGCGCTCGGCCAGTTGGGCCGCCAGCTGTGCAGGGCTGCGCTCCGGATAAAGGCGGGACAGCACCAGCAGCAGACACAGCAACACGTCGGCGGCTTCGTCGAGTGACGCGTCGGCGGGCAGCGTCTTGTGCGGTTTGTAGCCGCGCTGGACCAGCACGGCCTCCGCCAGTTCGCCGGATTCCTCGGTCAGCTTGCACAGCAGCATCAGCGGATCCATCCGTTCGTGAGTCACGAACACGGACAAGGCCTCGGCAAAGGCGTCGGGAGAGAAAGACATATGTAAGACGATATGAACCGGGAAGCGTGCCCGATTCTATCGTGTGCAAGAGGGTTGGTCGGGGATTGGTCGGCGCGGCCCGCTTTGTCTGCCGCCGGCGGCGGAGCAAGGCATGGCATGCTGCCGTCGCCGCGTGGCGGGCATGCTGCATTACGGAAACATTTCACGCAACGGCGTTGTAACACGCGCCCGATACTGTTCAGCCTTGGTCAGTTGGGCTATCTTGGCCGACGGCCTCATGTCACAAATCAGCAATAATCATTCGGGGAAAACATGCCACATCACGCACGCCGTTCCATCGCCTTGACCGTCATCGCTGCAGCCATCCTGACTGCCTGCGGCGGCGAGGGCGGCGAAAAGAAGACGGCGACTCAGGTTGCCGCAAAGGTTAACGGCGGTGAAGTTTCGGTGCATCAGATCAATCAGGTCATGCAGCGTACCAATGTGGCGAACCCCGAGCAGGCCAAGGCGGCCAGCCGTCAGGTTCTCGAGCGCCTGATCGACCAGGAGCTGCTGGTGCAGCAGGCGGTCGAGAAGAAGCTGGACCGCGATCCGAAGACGCTGCAGGCGATCGAGGCTGCGCGTCGCGAGGTGCTTGCCCGTGCCTACCTCGAGCAGGTGTCCAGCGCTGCGGTCAAGCCGACCGACAGCGAAATTAAGGATTACTACAGCCAGCACCCGGAGCTGTTCTCCGAGCGCCGCATCTTCAATCTGCGTGAGCTGGCCATCGCCGCCGGCCCCGACTTCACGCCCAAGCTCGAACAGTTCATGTCGCAGCCGCGCAATCTGCAGCAGATCGCCGAATGGCTGCGCAGCGAGAACGTGCGCTTCACCGCCAATGCGGTGACCAAGCCCGCCGAACAACTGCCGCTCGAAATGGTGAAGCGAGTGCACCAGATCAAGGACGGCCAGATCGGCGTGCTCGGCACCTCTAACGGCATTCTGGTGATCGAGGTGGCTGCCTCGCGCAGCGTGCCGGTCGACGAGAACGCCGCACGGCCGGTGATCGAGCAGTTCCTGCTGAACCAGCGCAAGGGTGAGCTGGCGCAGTCGGAAGTGAAGAAGCTGCGTGAGAGCGGCAAGATCGAGTACATGGGCGAATTCACTGCGCCTGCGCCGGCAGCTGCTGCACCGGCCGCTGCATCTGCCGCACCGGCTGCTGCGCCTGCCGCCGCTACCGAATCGGCGGTGGACAAGGGACTTTCGGGGCTCAAGTGAGCCTCTCTCGGGACGGCGCCGCGCCGATGCACGGCGCCGTCCTTTCGGACTGATCAACTGGAAACCCCTCGATATGACGAAGTTCGTACGTCTGCTGCTAGGCCTTTGTTTCGGAATGCTGCTGCTGCCGGCCGCCAGTGCCGCCGATGCACGTGAGTACGTGCTCGGTTCGGGCGACATCATCCGCGTCACCGTGTTTCAGAACCCGGACCTGACGGTCGAGACGCGGGTGACCGAGAACGGCAGCATCACCTATCCGCTGATCGGTGGCGTGACGGTCGGCGGTCTGACGCTGCCGGCGACCGAGAAGCTGATCGCCGACAAGCTGCGCGACGGCGGTTTCGTGCTGAAGCCGCAGGTGAACGTGCTGCTGCTGCAGATCCGCGGCAACCAGGTTTCGGTGCTGGGCATGGTGAATCGCCCGGGCCGCTATCCGATCGAGATCGCCAATACCCGGGTCACCGACATGCTGGCTACTGCCGGCGGTGCGTCGGTCAGCGGTGCCGACATCGTGACGCTGGTGGGTACCCGCAACGACAAGCCCTTCCGCGCCGAGATCGACATTCCGGCCCTGTTCCAGCCGGAAGGGATCAATGCGGACATTCCCGTCATGGGGGGCGACATCCTCTACATCCACCGCGCGCCGGTGTTCTACATCTACGGGGAAGTGAATCGTCCGGGTTCCTACCGCCTCGAGCGCGGCATGACCGTGATGCAGGCGCTCGCGCAAGGAGGCGGCATCACGCTGCGCGGCACCGACAAGCGCCTCAAGCTGCATCGCCGCAATGCGGCCGGTGTGGTGGAGGCGATCGAGCCCGACATGTCGATGACGCTGCAGAGCGACGATGTCGTTTACGTGCGCGAAAGCCTTTTCTGATCGGATGATTCCATGACGTTTCAGCAATTCCTGCTCATTCTGCGTGCGCGCTGGCTGGTCGGCCTGGCCGTGCTTCTGGTCGTCGTCGCCACTACGGTGGTGGTCAGTCTGGTGCTGCCCAAGCAATACACTTCGGCTACCTCGGTGCTGATCGACGTGAAGTCGCCCGATCCCATCCTTGGTGTCACGCTGCCGGCGCTGGTGACGCCGGGCTACATGGCGACCCAGGTGGACATCGTCACTTCGGATCGCGTCGCCCAGCGCGTGGTGCGCATGCTTGGTTTTGAGAAGAGCGCGCAGGCGGTCGAACAATGGCGCGAAGCGACCGATGGTCAGGGCTCGATGGACGCCTATTTCGCCGATCTGCTGAAGAAGAAGCTCGACGTCAAGCCGTCGCGCGACTCGAACGTGCTGTCCATCGCGTTCAGCGGCCAGGATCCGGCGTTTTCCGCGGCCGTCGCGAACGCCTTCGCGCAGGCTTACATCGACACCAACCTCGAACTGAAGATCGAACCAGCCAAGCAGTACGCGAACTGGTTCGCCGGCCAGTCCAAGGCACTGCGCGAGAACCTCGAGCAGGCGCAGAGCAAGCTGTCGGCCTTCCAGCAGGAAACCGGCATCGTCAACACGGACGAGCGTCTCGACATCGAGAGCGCGCGCCTGGCCGAGCTCTCCAGCCAGTACACCGCGATCCAGGCGCAGCGCAGCGACAGCTCGTCGCGCCAGGCGCAGGTCAGCCAGTCGCAGATTGAAACGCTGCCCGAAGTGCAGCAGAACTCGCTCATCATCGGCCTGAAGTCGGAACTGGCGCGCGGTGAGTCGAGGCTGAACGAAATGAGCCAGCGCTTCGGCCGCAACCACCCGGAGTACCAGCGCGCCCAGGGCGAGGTCGATACCCTGCGCAGCAAGCTCGACGCCGAAATGAAGAAGGTGGCCAGCACGCTCAGCACCAGCAACCGCGTGAATGTGCAGCGGGAAGCCGAAGTGCGTGCAGCGCTGGCGGCGCAGAAGAACCGCGTGCTCGAACTGAAGAAGCAGCGCGACGACCTGGCCGTCCTGCAGCGCGAGGTCGAGAGCGCGCAGCGCGCCTACGACGCCGTGGCCCAGCGCTTCACCCAGACCAGCCTCGAAAGCCAGACCACGCAGACCAATATCGTCGTGCTGACGCCGGCGATCGCACCGGTCGAGCACTCCAGTCCCAACCTGCTGCTGAACACGCTGGTCGCCATCTTCCTTGGCGTGCTGCTGGCGGTCGGCACCGTGCTGTTGCTTGAACTGCTGGATCAGCGTGTGCGTGGTGACGACGATCTGCAGCAACTGCTTGGTGTGCCGGTGCTCGGCCTGATCTCGACCGTCAAGTTCAACAAGGGCGCCAAACGCGCCCGCGCGGCCACCGCCTGAAGGACATCACCATGAACGCACCCACTTCCATCGATACCGGGTCCGGGCGGGCCATCGGCGCCATCCTGATCGACGCTGGCCGGTTGAGCCCGGACGGCGCCGAGCGCATCCTGCGTGCGCAGCGCGAGCGCGGCCTGCGCTTCGGCGACGCGGCGATCTCGCTCGGCCTGCTGAAGGAATCCGACATCCAGTTCGCGCTGTCGCGCCAGTTCGACTACCCATTCCTGCAGGCTGGCGAAAGCGCAGTCAGTGACGAGGTGATCGCGGCCTATCGCCCCTTCACCCACCAGGTCGAAGAGCTGCGCGCGCTGCGCAGTCAGCTCATGCTGCGCTGGTTCGACGCCGAAGCCGAGCGGAAGACGCTGGCCATCGTCAGTCCGGAGCGTGGCGAGGGGCGCAGCTTCATCGCCGCCAATCTGGCCGTCGTGTTCTCCCAGCTGGGCGAGCGCACGCTGCTGATCGACGCCGACATGCGCAACCCGCGTCAGCACACGTTGTTCTCGGTCAGCAACCGGGTCGGTCTGTCGGAAACGCTGGCCGGGCGCGGTGGTCCGGATGCAGTGCAGCGCGTGCCGGCGCTGCTCGACCTGTGCGTGATGCCGGCCGGTGCAGTGCCGCCGAACCCGCAGGAACTGCTGTCGCGACCGGTGTTCAGCCAGTTGCTGGGGCAGTTGTCGAAGGACTTCGACGTCATCCTGATCGACACGCCTGCAGGCGCCGAGTACGCCGACGCGCAGACCATTGCCGTACGCGCGAGCGGTGCGCTGATGGTGGCGCGCAAGAACGTGAGCCGCGCCTCGCGCCTGCGTCGCCTGGCCGACGAACTGATCACCGCCAGCGCGACAGTCGTCGGCTCGGTGATGAACGAGCCCTGATCGTGCCGACTGCGACCAGGGACACACTGCCCCGCGTCATCGTGCTGACACTGAGCTCTCACAGTGCCAGCCGGCGCAAGGCCGATGCAGCGGCCTGAGTGCCGGTCATGAGCAGCGACGCCGATCTGCTCTTCATGAACGAGGCGCTTGCGCTCGCCCGTGAGGCGGGATCGCTCGGCGAGGTGCCAGTCGGCGCCGTCGTGGTCTGCGACGGCGAGATTGTCGGCCGCGGCTTCAATCGCCCGATCATGGCCAACGACCCGACCGCCCATGCCGAGGTGATGGCCTTGCGCGCGGCGGGACAGGCGCTTGCCAATTACCGCATGCCCGGCTGCACGCTCTACGTGACGCTGGAGCCGTGCGCGATGTGCAGCGGTGCGATCCAGCACGCGCGCATCGCGCGGGTCGTGTTCGGCGCGCGCGACCCGAAGACCGGATGCTGTGGCAGCGTGACCGACCTGTTCGCCGAGCCCAGGCTCAACCATCATGCTGAAGTCGAGTCCGGCGTGCTGGCGGAGGAATGCGGTCGCCTGCTGAGCGACTTTTTCGCCGCCCGCCGCCGACGCATCGAAACCGCCTGATGCATATCGACATCGACATCCGTTCGCAGTGGCTGCGCCTGTACGACGAGGCCGGCGTGCTGATCCGCCGCTACCGGGTATCGACCGCTAAGAACGGCGCCGGCGAGCAGCGCGGCAGCTTCCGCACGCCGCGCGGGCGGCACGTGATCCGCGCCCGCATCGGCGCCGGTGCGCCGGCGAACACGGTGTTCGTGCGCCGGCGCCCCACCGGCGAACTGTGGTCGCCCGAGCTGGCGGCCGCACATCCGGGCCGCGACTGGATACTGACGCGCATTCTCTGGCTGTCGGGCTGCGAGCCGGGCGTGAACCGGCTGGGTGAAGTCGATACGATGCGTCGCTACATCTATCTGCACGGCAGCCCGGATACGGCGGAGATAGGCGTACCCGGCTCGATCGGCTGCGTGCGCATGCGCAATCGCGACATCATCGAACTGTTCGACCTGGTGCCGGCGGGCACCCCGGTCCGCATCACGGACTGAGCGTGCTGCGCGTCGAACTGGGTGACTGGGCGTCGATGGCGCCAGCGCTCGAAGCGATACGCCGCGAAGTATTCATCGTCGAACAGCTGGTTCCGGAAGAGATGGAGTGGGACGCCGACGACGCCACCAGCGTGCATGCGCTGGCGCTGCTCGACGGTCACCCGGTCGGTTGCGGGCGACTGTTGCCCGACGGCCACATCGGCCGCATGGCCGTGCGCGCGCCGCACCGCTCAAGAGGCATCGGCCGGGCGCTGCTGCAGGCTTTGCTCGCCGAGGCGCGGCGGCGCGGCATGCGCGAGGTGGTGCTGCATGCGCAGACGCATGCGCTGCGCTTCTACGAGGCGCAGGGTTTCGTTGCCGACGGACCGTTATTCGACGAGGCCGGCATCCCTCACCGGCGGATGTCGCAGGCCTTAGTCAGCTGAGACAGGAAGTCGTCCCCCAGCGGCTTGACGATGAAGTCGGTCACGCGCGGGAAGGTGAAGGCGCGGACGCGGTCGGCTTCCAGCGGTGACGAACTGAGCATGCAGACGCGGGCATCCGCCTGATGCGCCGCAGGCAGCTGGTGGAACTGCTCGAGAAACTCGAAGCCATTCATGCGCGGCATGTTGATGTCGAGCAGGATGAGGTCGACCGCGTGGCCCGGGTGCGCGTGGAACCACTCCAGCGCCTTTTCCGCCCACTCGAAGACCAGCAGCTCCGTCGCCAGGCCGGAGCGCTCGATCATCATGCCGTGAAAGAAGTTGTCGGCGTCGTTGTCGTCGATCAGCATCACGGTGCGCAGCGCTGCGGTCGTCATTGTGCAAACTCCGATTGATCGGTGCGGCGCACGCGGGATCGAGGCGCCTGCGTTCGGGCGGCGACGGGCGGAAGGGGGGCGACAGTTCCGACGCCATCGGCTGTCATCGGCATGGCGAGCGTCCTGACAGGCATACGGGCATCACATTATCTCCGTCCGCTGCATCGTATGTGACGCGATGCCGATGCGGCATCTCGCGGGCAATGCCAGCACGAAACGGCTGCCGGCGCCGGGCTGCGACTCGACGAAGATGCGGCCATGGTGCATGTCGGCGATACGACGGCTCAGTGCGAGTCCGAGGCCTGTGCCCTCGTACTCGGCCTGTGCATGCAGCCGCTGGAAAGCCTCGAAGATGCGCTCCTGGAATTCCGGTGCGATGCCTATGCCGTTGTCGCGCACCGATATGTGCAGTTCGTCGCCGACCACGGCGTAAGCGATATCGACTTCCGGCGGCGTGCCCGGCGCGTGAAACTTAAGCGCGTTGTCGATCACGTTCTGCAGCAGCAGACCGAGCAGGCTGCGGTCGCCGCGAATGACCGGCAGCGGTGTGACGCGGACGGTCGCGCCGGTGCGACTGATAGCGGCGGCCAGCGACTGGCGCGTTTCTTCCACCAGTTCCGCCAGATTTATGGCGTCCATCCGTGCCTCGGTCGCGTCGAGCCGGACGAAGGCAAGCAGATCGTCCACCAGCGCGCGCAGCCGCTCGCCCCCACGCACGATGAAGTCCACGTAGCGCTCGCGTCGCGTGGCGTCCGCCTCGTGGGCTTCGCGCCGGAGCAGCTTGGCGAAATTCAGGATGGAGTTGATCGGCTCGCGCAGGTCATGCGAGGCGACGTGCACGAACTGCTGCAGCGCAATGTTGCTGCGTTCGAGTTCGGACAGCGTGCGCTGAAGATGTTCCTCCGCTTGCAGCCGCGCCGTGATGTCTTCGCCGACACCGAGCAGGCCGGTGGTCGCACCCTGTTCGTCGTGCAGCCGCGTCGTGTTCCAGGACACGACGCGCAACTGACCGTCTGCCGTCAGTACGTGGCCGCGGAAACGGCGGGCCCCGTCGCGTTCGCCGCTGACCAGCTGAGCGAAGAAGGCGCGGGCATCGGCACGCTCGTTTTCCGGAAAGCACAGCTCGAACCAGTCGCGTCCGGGCAGGCTGCTACCGGGATGGCCCAGCACCTCGGCCGCCATCCGGTTGGCGCGCACGATACGACCGTCGTTGTCCGCGACCACCATCATGTTGCCGGCGATGTCGAAGTACAGCTCAGCGCGGTCCCGTTCCGCCTTCAGTTCGGCGGTGCGATGGTCGACCAGCGCTTTCATTTCGGCGTTGAAACGCTGCAACTGCTGTTCGAACAGGTTCTGCCGCGCGTGCGCGGCCTGCAGTTCGCTCACGTGCACGCGCAGTTCGATCTGCGCGACCACCTGCCGCGCCAGCGCGGCCAGTGCTTCGCGCTGGGCGGCGCCAAGCTCGTGTGCCACGGTGTCGATGACGCACAGCGTACCGATGCGCCGGCCATCGGCGACTTCGAGCGGCGCCCCGGCGTAGAAGCGGATCCCCGGCCCGCCCGTGACCAGCGGGTTGTCGCGAAAGCGCGCGTCCATCGTCGCGTCCGGCACCACCAGCACCTCGTGCTGCAAGATGGCGTGTGCGCAGAAGGCCTGCTCGCGCGGTGTTTCGGTGGCGTCCAGACCGATGCGCGACTTGAACCATTGCCGGTCCTGGTCGACCAGGCTGACCAGCGCGATCGGAGTGCCGCAGAGCTGCGAGGCAATGCGTGCCAGATCATCGAACGCCGGTTCGGGCGGCGTGTCGAGCAGCCGGCAGGCCTGCAGCGCCTGCAGGCGTTCGTGTTCGTCGGGCGGCAGTGGGGCTGCGATCGTGGAAGTCATGCTGCACGTGTCCGTAGCGGAGTGCTGCCGCTCATCCATCCACCCACCGCTGCCGCAGGGCGGGGGTGGTGGCGACGGCGGGCAGTGTCGGCCTGTTGTCGGCATTCTGCCTTCAAACTTGACTGACCGCCGGTGTCCGCGAGCGTTCAGCGATCGATCGCGATGCGGCGCCTGCCGTCCGCCCGCCCGCCCGGGCCGTAGCAGCGCTCCTCGACGTCGATGCGGCTGTGACACATGGTCAGCACGGTGCTCGACCGGGTGCCATAGTCCTCGCCGGCAATGAAGACCGGCGACAGACGGCGCTCCCATTCGAGACCGACGCCAGTGTCCGGCAGGTCGGCGTCGGCCGCCGGCGTGTCGTCGCGCAGCGTGTCGAACAGCGCGTCCTGGCGCGCCTCGGCGTCGGTCAGGGCGAGCGCCCGTGCAAAGCCGTCGCGGGCGCGCAGCAGCTTGGGCCAGGGCGTGCCCGGAAGGTGGTTGGACAGCGCATGGATGCCGTCGTCGAGCACGCGCCACTGCGCCTCTGCACCGTGGCGATGGCCGACCCACACCAGCGTGTCGCCGTCGCAGAGCAGCAGATTGAAACCGTTGTAGGCACCGGCCTCGTCGCAGGTCTGCCGGGCGTAGTCGTCCGCTGTCTGCCGGCCGGCCAGGAAGCCGGCGACCAGTTCGCCGCGCGAGCGGGTGTGGTTGCGCTGCGCCGACGGGTCGCGGTAGTTGGTCAGGGCGGCGAAACGGCCGCAGCGGCTCACGCCCATCCAGCTGCCGCCTGACTGCAGGTCGCGCCCGGCCAGTACTTGCGGCGCATCCGGCCAGAAGTCGAGTGCGGCCGTTGGGCGACGGTGGAACTCATCGCGATTGGCGGCGACGATGAGCGGGCAGTCCGGCTGCTGCTTCCAGCCGAGCACGATGAGACACATGGGTGCGGCGTCCGTCAGGCGGCGCGGAAGCGCTCGAGATGGCGCACGCTGTCAGGCGCCAGGAATTCGTACAAGCCGTGGCTCTGCACGTGGCAGCCCAGTTCCAGCTCGAACAGCCGCTGATTGTTCACGCCCTCATACACTTCCATCCAGGTCTGCGGGTCGTCCAGCCGCCTGCGCACGCGGCCGGCGACGCCGGTGGCCGCCTGCAGCGAGGCCTGCATGGTGCTCAATGCGACCAGCAGCGCCGCCTCGCGGGTGGTGTCGATGCGGTAGTAGATGTAGTAGTCGATGCGCACCGTCATTCGCCGAGCGCGTAGGGCAGGGCAGTGAAGCGCAGCACCGGCCCCTCCAGCCCGCCGATGCGCACCTCGCCCGCTTCGGTGCTCGACATCTGAACCACGGCGAGCAGATCGCAGCCGCCGTCCGGCAGTGCGACCGCATCGACCACCAGGCCGCAGGCCTGTCCGTTCGTGTCCACGCCGTGTACCGGCGTGCCCGCCGCCGGCGGCGGGCAGTCGGCGCTTGCGCGGTACATGCGGCGCTTCAGCTTGCCAAGGTACTGCGTGCGGGCGACGATCTCCTGCCCGGGGTAGCAGCCCTTCTTGAAACTGACGCCGCCGGTCAGTTCGAAGTTGACCATCTGCGGCACGAACTCCTCCTGCGTGCCCGGCCATACGCTGACCAGGCCGTCGCGGATGTCGAACCAGCGCCACGCCGGCGTGCCGGCCGGCGTCGCACGGCTGCTCAGCGCGCTCCAGACCGCTTCGAGCCGGTCGGCCGGCAGCACGATCTCGAAGCGGTCGTTCGCCAGGCGAAGCACGCGCACGCCATCGGCCGCCGCCTGCGTCATCGGTGCCGCCGGCACCGGCAGCCCGGCCGCATGCAGCGTGGCTTCGGCATCGCGGCCGGCCAGTCCGAGCGCCGGCATCGCCCCGGTCGCGTCGGTCAGCGTGGCCTTGGCGCGCAGGATGTACATCGACAGCTTCTTGCGCATCGCCTCGGCCAGCGCACGCGGCAACTGCAGCACGGTGGCGTCGCCGTCGCGCCACATCGTGAAAGTGGCGAGCAGGCGCCCCTTGGCCGTGCAGAAACCGGCGCTGCGCACGCCGTCGACCGGCAGGCCCTTGACGTCGTTGGTCATCAGGTTGTGCAGGAAGCTGGCGGCGTCCTCGCCGTCGGCGCGCAGCCGGGCGAGATGGGTCAGCGGTACCAGCACGGTGCCTTCGCGGGCGGAGCGCATTTCGGCGACGGCGTCCTGCATGGCGGGGAACTGGCGGTCGTCGGCTGCGGTGCCGGAGGGGATGAGATCGTCGAGCATCATGATGTTGCGAAATCCGTAGGCAGGAGAGGTTGCCGAAAAGGTTAACATACGGGGCCGCGCGTGCTGCCTGCGCGTTCCCGCCTCTTTCGCATGACCCGTCTGCTTGTCCGTCTGTTCCTTCTTCTGGCTGTACTCGCCGCGCTGATCGGTGCCGCGCTGGTCTGGTACGCGCAGCGCCCGCTGCAGTGGAGCGGCGACGCCGTCGAGTACACGCTGCGTCCTGGCACCGCGCTGCGCCAGGCGGCGCGCCAGATCGAGGCGGCAGGTGTGCCGGTCGATGGCCGGCTGCTCGGCCTGATCGGCCGCGTCGCGGTCGATGGCACCCGGCTGCAGGCCGGCAGCTACGCTTTCAACAGCGGCGTCACGCCACTCGAACTGCTGGGCATGATGACGCGCGGCGACGTGAGCATGCGCGAGGTGCGCTTCATCGAAGGCTGGACCCTGAAGCAGATCCGCACTGCGCTGGCCGCCAGTCCCGACCTGAAGCAGGACGCCGTGGCGCTGTCCGACGCCGAACTGCTGGCCCGGCTCGGCAGCGACGCCACTTTCGTCGAGGGCTGGTTCTTTCCGGACACCTATCTGTTTGCCGCCGGCGACAGCGACCTGTCGATTCTGAAGCGCGCCCATCACGCGATGCGCGCGCAACTGGAACAGGCCTGGGCAGCGCGCGCGCCTGATCTGCCCTACGCCTCGCTGCAGGACGCGCTGATCATGGCGTCCATCGTCGAGAAGGAAACCGGCGCTGCGGCCGATCGCGACAAGGTGGCCTCCGTCTTCGTGAACCGGCTGCGTGCCGGCATGCCGCTGCAGACCGACCCCACCGTGATCTACGGGCTGGGTGAGCGCTTCGACGGCAATCTGACCCGCGCACATCTTCAGACCGACGGCCCGTACAACACCTATCTGCGGCGCGGCCTGCCGCCGACAGCGATTGCCGCGCCCGGGCGCGCGTCGATCGAAGCGGCGTTGAATCCGGCGCCCACCCGTTACTATTACTTCGTCGCGCGCGGCGACGGCAGCAGCGTGTTCTCGAAGACGCTGGCCGAGCACAACAGCGCGGTCGAACGTTACCAGCGGCGGCCGGCGCGCGCCGCACGCAACTGACGCCGGCCGTCACCCATCATTCCATTCATCCGAACCCGATGCACAACACCCGCTTCATCACCTTCGAAGGCATGGACGGCGCCGGCAAGAGCACGCAGATCGCCCGCACCGCCGACTGGCTGCGTGCGCGCGGTCATGCCGTGCTGCTGACCCGCGAGCCGGGCGGTACGCCGCTGGGCGAGTCGCTGCGCGCGCTGCTGCTGCACCAGGCCATGCACCCGGATACCGAAGCGCTGCTGATGTTCGCCGCCCGGCGTGAACACCTGGCGCAGGTGATCGAGCCGGCGCTGGCGCGGGGCGAATGGGTGCTGTGCGATCGTTTCACCGACGCGAGCTTTGCCTACCAGGGCGGCGGTCGCGGCCTGGACAAAGTGCGGCTCGAGGCGCTCGAAGCCTGGGTGCAGCGCGGATTGCAGCCCGGGCTCACGCTGCTGTTCGATCTGCCCTGCGAGGTGGCGGCGCAAAGACTGGCGGCCAGCGGCGGCGACCCCGACCGCTTCGAGCGCGAACAGTCAGATTTCTTCAACCGCGTGCGTGCCGCCTATCTCGCTCGCGCCGAGGCCGATGCGCGACGAATGCAGGTGCTCGACGCCGCAAGGACCCCGGAAGAAGTTTCCATTCAACTTGAAGAAATTCTTTCAAGGTACTGTTCCTGAATGATTTACGACTGGTGCAAACCGCAGTGGTCGCAGTTGATGGCGCTGGCCGAACGGATGCCGCACGCGCTGCTGCTGGCCGGGCCGTCCGGCCTGGGCAAGCGCGAGTTCGCCGAGGCGCTGGCGGCGCGCATGCTGTGCGAACGGGCGAGCGGCGAGCAGGGCGCCTGCGGCGAATGCGCTTCGTGCAGGCTGATCGCCACCGACAACCACCCGGACTGGCTGGTCGTGCGGCCGGAGGCGCTCGACGACGAGGCGGACGAGGTCGACGAGACGGCGTCCGACGACGGCGATGGCAAGGCGAAGTCGAAGCTCATCCGCATCGCCCAGGTGCGGGCGGTGACCGATCGTCTGGGCGTCGGCTCGCACCAGGGTGGCTACCGCGTGGTGCTGCTGTATCCGGCCGAAGCAATGAATGTCGACGCCGCGAACGCACTTCTTAAATCACTTGAAGAACCGCCACCCAAGACATTGTTTTTGCTGATTACTGACCATCCTCGCAAGCTGCTGCCGACGATACGCAGCCGCACCCGCGTGCTGTCCTTCCAGCAACCGCCCATCGACCAGTCGCTGGCCTGGCTCGCGGCCCAGGGCGTGCGTGACGCCGGCGACGCGCTGGCGCTGTGTGCTGGCTCGCCGCTGCATGCGCGCGACCTCGCCAGTTCGAAGGACGCTCAAATCCAGGCCCAGTTTGTCGATGATGTATCGAAGCACGCGCTGAGCGCGCCGCTGGAAGTTGCCGCGCGTTGGGACGGCTGGCTCAAGGGACGCAAGAAGGGCGAACCGGGCCTGACCGATCTGCCGACGCTGGTCACCTGGCTGCAGCGCTGGCTGGCCGACCTCGTGCTGCTGGCACAGGCCGGCGAGCCGCGGGTATTCGTCGGCCGGCGCGCCCAGCTCGGGCAGCTGGCGGAACGCAGCGACGTGGGCACTGTCCTGCGTGGGTACAATGAATTGCTGAAGGTGCGGGCGCTGGCGCATCACCCGCTGAATGCGCGCCTGTTCCTCGAAGACATGCTCATCCGTTACGCCCGTCTGTTCCGGTCGCAACGCTGAGCGCACGAAAAGGGAGGCTGTCATGAGCGATCCGCATATCCAGCCGGGCAACCGGCGCAGCGTGCTGTCGCTGGCGGTGACGTCGAAGTCGGTGCTCTATGCGGCCTACATGCCTTTCCTGAAGGGCGGTGGCATCTTCCTGCCGACCAATCGCGCCTACCGTCTGGGCGACGAAGTGTTCCTGCTGCTGCAGCTGATGGAAGACCCGGCCAAGCTGCCCATTCAGGGTACGGTGGCCTGGGTGACGCCAGCCGACGCGCAGGGCGGCAAGCAGCAGGGCATCGGCCTGCGCTTCGGCGAGGACGACAGCAGCAAGTCCGCCCGCGCGAAGATCGAACAGGTGGTCGGCGGCTACCTCGGTTCGTCGCGACAGACCCACACGCTCTGATTCAGTATTGATCCACAACGGTTTTTCATGTTCATCGACTCACACTGCCACATCGATTTCCCCGACCTCGCCGTACGCGAGGACGAAGTGCTCGCCAATATGCAGGCCCAGCAGGTCAGCCACGCGCTGTGCGTGTCGGTCAATATCGAACAGTGGCCGCGCGTCACCGGCATGGCCGAGCGGCACGCCAATGTGTTCGCCTCGCTCGGCGTGCATCCCGATTATGAGGACGTGACCGAGCCGGACGTGGCGCAGCTGGTCGATATGTCCGCCCATCCGCGCGTGGTGGCCATCGGCGAAACCGGGCTCGACTATTTCCGCCTGACCGGTGACCTCGAATGGCAGCGCAAGCGCTTCCGCACCCACATCCGCGCCGCGCGCGAGTGCGGCAAGCCGCTCATCATCCACACCCGTTCGTCGGCCGAGGACACGCTGGCCATCATGCGCGAGGAACGCGCGCATGAGGTGGGCGGCGTCATGCACTGCTTCACCGAAACGCTGGAGGTGGCCGAAGCGGCGATCGACATGGGCTTCTGCATTTCCTTTTCTGGCATCGTCACCTTCAAGAACGCACAGCAGTTGCGCGACGTGGCGAAAGCCATCCCGCTGGCGTCGATGCTGATCGAGACCGATTCGCCCTATCTGGCGCCGGTGCCCTACCGCGGCAAGATGAACGAGCCGGCCTACGTGCCGCACGTCGCCGCCGAGCTGGCGAAGGTGCGCGGCATGACGGTGGAGGAGGTCGGCCGCGTCACCACCGATAACTTCTTCCGCCTGTTCCACGACGCCGCCCGACTGGCCGGCCGCGAGGAGGTGGCCGCGTGAAGGCGCTGCGCATCGCACTGCTCGGCTTGGTCCTCGGTCTTGCCGGCGCCAGTGGCGTGTCGGCCGCCGCGTACGACGACCTGATCAACGCCGCCAACCTCGGGGACACCGGCACCGTGGCCAGTTTCATCGACCGTGGCCTGGACGTGAATTCGGTCGATCCGCGCGGCGAAACGCTGCTCATCATCGCCGCGCGCAATGGCTACACCGATCTGGTGAAGGCGCTGCTCGCCCGTCGGGCGAAGATCGAGGCGGTCAATGCGGTCGGCGAGACCGCACTGGCGGTGGCCGCCTTCAACGGCCACGTGGCCGTGGTCGACCAGCTGCTCGCGGCCGGTGCCAATCCGGTCAATTCCCAGGGGTGGTCGGCACTGCACTACGCGGCGATGCAGGGACATGCGACGGTGCTGAAGTCGCTGATCGCGCGCGGTGCGCCGGTCGACGCGCCGGCGCCCAATGGCGCCACCGCGCTGATGCTGGCTGCCAAGGCCAATATCGAATCGGTCAAGGTACTGCTGGCTGCACGCGCCGACGCCCGCATCCGCGGCCGCGACGGAGAAACCGCACTCGACTGGGCGATGAAGGTCGGCAACACCGATGCGGCCGCGCTCATCCGCAAGGCGATGGGGCAGTGATGACCCACCCGGCGACCGGATCCGGCCTCGGCCACGCGACCGACTACCCCGACAGTTACGACGCCGGCCTGCTGTTCCCGATGCCGCGCGAGGCGTCGCGGGCGGCGCTGGGCATAGACGCGCATGCGTTGCCCTTCGGCGGCGTCGATCGCTGGCACGCCTGGGAGATTTCCTGGCTCAACCCGCAGGGCAAGCCTGAAGTCGCCATCGGTCGCTTCGACATTCCGGCCGACAGCAGCCACATGGTCGAGTCGAAGTCGCTCAAGCTCTACCTGAACGGCTACAACAACGAACGCATGAGTTCGCTGGAGGCGGTGCGCGCGCTGATCGAAACCGATCTGTCGGCCGCCTGCCAGTCCGGCGTGACGGTGCAGATGTACACGCCGGACGGCGTGCCGCCGGTGCAGACGCAGGTGGCGGGCGAACTGATAGACGGCCTGGACATCGTCTGCGACCGCTACCAGCCGGACGCCGCGCTGCTGTCCGCCAGCGGCGACACGGTCGAGGAAACGCTGCGCTCCGATCTGCTGAAGTCCAACTGCCCGGTCACGCTGCAGCCGGACTGGGCGTCGCTGCAGTTGCGCTACCGCGGGCCGAAGATCGACCGCGAAGGGCTGTTGCGCTACATCGTGTCCTTCCGCAATCACGCCGATTTCCACGAGCACTGCGTCGAACGCATCTACATGGACGTGATGGCGCGCTGCCAGCCCGAACTGCTCACCGTGTGCGCCTGCTACACGCGCCGCGGCGGGCTGGACATCAACCCCTGGCGCAGCAACTTCGAGTCGCCACCGGACAGTTTCGTCAAGCTGATCAGGCAGTAAGCCGCGCGCGCAGGTCAGCCACCGCGGCGCGGAACTCCGGCGCGCCGCCGTAGCTCGGATGCCGCGCCGGCAGCGCATCGATGCCCATGTCGGCCAGGCTGTGCTGACAGATGCGGCCAATGGCCAGTCGCGGCACACCGGGGAAGAGGGCGAGGAACTGTTCCAGCAGCGGCCGCAGCGCGCGCCGTTCGCTCACGCTGGGCGCGCGGTTGGTCAGCGGCCGGCCGCTCTCGTGCGGGTGGTAGGCGACCGCGTTCCACAGCACGAAATCGGTCGGTGCCCAGCCATTGCCGGCCATCGCGGCCCAGACGATGCTGGCGGTACGCTCCAGCATGCCGTCGGTGTTCTTCAGCTGCGGCAGCACGCGGCTGGTGCGCTGGAAGCTGCCGTCGAAATAATCGCTGCCGCGGCCGGCGACATGGGCTGCCAGCACATCGCGCTCGCTGGTCATCGCCATGCCGGAGAACTTGGCGCCGCTGTAGCTCGGCGCCTCGGCGATCAGCAGCACGCGGGCACGCCCGAGCCGGGCGGCCAGATAGCGCTGCAGGTGGTCGGCGCGGATGCGCGGCGCGTCTGCATCGATGTCATGCAACGGGTCGTGATCGCCCCACGGGTTGAACATCGTGGCGGGGTCGGGAATCAATGCACCGGCCGCGACGGCGGAAACAAAACTGTCGAGATCGTTTTTCGACATCGGGTGTCCATACGGGCTGAAACGCAAGGCGCGCATTGTGCCCGACCTGGCTGTCGTACCGGGAGCGATCGACAGACGCCGGACAAGACAAGAAAGAGAATGAAGCGATGACCTCCGATCTGATTCTGGCCGCACGCATGGCGCTGCGCGATTTCCGTGCCGGTGAGCTGCGCGTGCTCGGCCTGGCGCTGCTGCTTGCGGTGGCCGCACTGACCTCGGTGTCCTTCTTCACCGACCGCGTGTCGCGCTCGGTGGTCAGCGAGGCGAACCAGCTGCTCGGTGGCGACCTGCGGGTGGCCGGCGACAACCCGCTGCCCGACGCCTACGTCGATGAAGCGCAGTCGCGCGGACTGCGTGCGATCCGTACCTGGAGCTTCACCAGCATGGCGTCAGCGGCCGACGGCGCCCAACTGGTCGGCGTCAAGGCGGTATCCGACGGCTACCCACTGCGCGGCAAGCTGCGCATTGCGCCCGAACTGAATGCGCCGGACGCCGATACGCGGGCGATACCCGAGCCCGGCACCGTGTGGCTGGACGAGCGCGCGACCAGTGCGCTGCGCGTGCGAAGCGGCGACACGATCAGCGTCGGCCAGCTCAAGCTGCGCGTGGCTGCGGTCCTCACTTTCGAATCGGATCGCGGTGCGAGCTTCTTCGCCATCGTGCCGCGGTTGATGCTGAACGCGGCCGATCTGCCGGCCAGCGGACTGATACAGGAAGGCAGCCGCATCAGCTACCGGCTGCATGTGGCCGGCGAGGACGCCGCGGTGCGTGCCTACGCCGCCTGGCTGAAGCCGCAGCTGGCGCGCGGCCAGCGCGTCGAGAACGTCGAAGAGGCGCAGCCCGAGGTGCGCGGCGCGCTCGACCGGGCGCAGAAACTCCTGCGTCTGGCGGCCATGCTGGCGGTCGTGTTCGCCGCCGTGGCGGTCGGCCTTGCGGCGCGCCGCTACATGCAGCGCCATCTCGACGGCTGCGCCGTGATGCGCTGCCTCGGCGCCACGCAGGCGCGGCTGACGCGGCTGTTCCTGATCGAATTCGTGCTGGTCGGCCTGCTCGCCTGCGCGCTCGGCTGCGTCGTCGGCTACCTCACGCAGTTCGGCGTCGAGGCGCTGCTGGCCGGTCTGTTCGCGACGAAGTTGCCGCAGCCGGGACTGACGCCGGTGCTGTACGGCTTTGCCGTCGGCATGACGCTGATGCTGGGTTTCGTCTGGCCGCAGCTGCTGCGCCTGCGTCGCGTGTCGACGCTGCGCGTGCTGCGGCGCGAATGGGACGACGCCGACGTCGTGTCCTGGGGCGCCTACGGTTTCGGCCTGGCCTGCCTGTCTGCGCTGATCGTGCTGATGGCTGGCGACCTCACGCTGGGCGCCGTCGTGGTCGGTGGCTTCGCGGCCGCCTGCGCGCTGTATGCGGCGGTCGCCTGGGGCGCGCTGGCGCTGGTGGCGCGGCTGCGCGGCAGTACCGCCGGCGGCTGGCGCTACGGTCTGGCCAGCCTGACCCGCCGGCGCGTGGCGTCAACGGTGCAGATCGCCGCCCTCGGCCTCGGCCTGACCGCGGTGCTGCTGCTGGTCATCGTGCGCGGCGATCTGCTCGATGCCTGGCGCAACCGGCTGCCGGCCGACGCACCGAACCGCTTCGTGCTGAACATCCAGCCCGACCAGCTCGACGCGGTGCGCGCGCAGTTCGCCGACGCCGGACTGGCGGCGCCGCAGCTGCTGCCGATGTCGCGCGCCCGCCTGGTGGCGCTGAACGGCCGCGCCGTGTCGCCGGACGACTACGACGACGCGCGGGCCAAGCGGCTGGTCGAGCGCGAGTTCAACCTGTCCTGGGACGACCACGTGCAGGTCGGCAACCGTATCGTCGCCGGCCGCTGGGACGCCGGCAAGCCTGCCTTCTCGGTCGAGGCCGGCTTGGCGAACACGCTGGGCATCGCGCCCGGTGACACGCTGCGCTTCGACATCGCCGGCCGTCAGGTCGAGGCGGTGGTTGGCAGCCTGCGCGAGCTCGAATGGGATTCGATGAACGTCAATTTCTTCGTCGTCGCGACGCCCGGCGTGCTGGAAGACTTTCCGGCCAGCTACATCACCTCCTTCCATCTGCCGACGTCGGCCGCGGGCTTCACCAACGAACTGGTGGCGCGCTTTCCCAACCTGACCGCAGTCGATGTCGATGCGGTGGTGCGCCAGTTCCGCGCGCTGATGGACCAGCTGTCGGCCGCGGTCAGCGTGGTGTTCGGTTTCGCGCTGCTGGCCGGTGTGGTCGTGCTGCTCGCGGCCATCGAGTCCACACACGACGAGCGCCGTTTCGAACTGGCGGTGCTGCGCACCCTCGGCGCACGCGACCGACAATTGCGCGCCTCGCTGGCCGCTGAATTTGCGATACTCGGGGCTCTCTCTGGCGTGCTTGCGGCATTTGGCGCTCTCGTGCTGACCATGCTGCTGGCCCGCCAGGCCTTTCAGCTCCCGTATCTGCCCTCCGCCGGCCTGCCGCTGGCCGGCGTGGCATTCAGCGTGCTGGCCGTGCTTGCCGCCGGCATGCTGGGTCTGCGTGGAGCGCTGAAGGCACCCGCGCTGGCCAGTCTGCGCGCGCTCTGATTTTTCCGCACGGCCGATGTGACGCGGCGCTGCCGCCGCGCACACGTCCCGTTCGTCTGTCCGTTCCAAACGAGAACAAGAAGATGTTCATCCGATGCAACTGCCGCTGATCACCCTCGTCGCATTGCCCTTCGTCGGCAGCCTGATCGCGGCGCTGCTGCCGACCAATGCGCGCAATGCCGAATCGACGCTGGCTGGCCTGATCGCGCTGTTCTGCGCGGTGCAGGCCGCGCTGCTGTTCCCGCAGATCGCGGCCGGGCAGGTGATACGCGAAGAGATCTCCTGGCTGCCGTCGCTCGGCCTGAACTTCGTGCTGCGCATGGACGGCTTCGCCTGGATGTTCTCGATGCTGGTGCTGGGCATCGGTGCGCTGGTGGTGCTGTACGCGCGCTACTACATGTCGCCGGCCGACCCGGTGCCGCGCTTCTTCGCCTTCCTGCTCGCCTTCATGGGCGCGATGAGCGGCGTCGTGCTGTCCGGCAATCTGTTCCAGATGGTGCTGTTCTGGGAACTGACCAGCCTGTTCTCCTTCCTGCTGATCGGCTACTGGCACCACCGCAAGGACGCGCGCCGCGGTGCGCGCATGGCGCTCACCGTGACCGGCGCCGGCGGCCTCTGCCTGCTGGCCGGTGTGGTGCTGCTCGGCCACATCGCCGGCAGCTACGACCTCGACGCGGTGCTGGCCGCTGGCGACACGGTGCGCGCGCATCCGCTGTACCGGCCGATGCTGGTGCTGGTGCTGCTCGGCGCCTTCACCAAGAGCGCGCAGTTCCCCTTCCAGTTCTGGCTGCCGAACGCGATGGCCGCACCGACGCCGGTTTCGGCCTACCTGCATTCGGCCACCATGGTGAAGGCAGGCGTGTTCCTGCTGGCGCGGCTGTGGCCGGTGCTCGCGGGCACCGACGAATGGTTCTGGCTGGTCACTGGCGCCGGTCTGGCGACGCTGCTGGTCGGCGGTTTCGCCGCCATCTTCCAGAATGACCTGAAGGGGCTGCTCGCCTATTCGACCATTTCCCATCTCGGCCTGATCACCACGCTGCTCGGCCTGAACAGTCCGCTGGCGGCGGTGGCGGCGGTGTTCCACATCATCAACCACGCCACCTTCAAGGCCTCGCTGTTCATGGCGGTGGGCGTCATCGACCATGAAACCGGCACGCGCGACATCCGCCGCCTGAGCGGTCTGGCGCGCTACATGCCGATCACCGCGACGCTGGCGATGGTGGCGGCGGCGGCGATGGCCGGCGTGCCATTGCTCAACGGCTTCATCTCGAAGGAAATGTTCTTCAGCGAAGCGGTGTTCCTCGCCGCCTCGCCCGGCATCGACCGCGCGCTGCCGGCGGTCGCGGTGGTTGCCGGCATGTTCAGCGTCGCCTACTCGCTGCGCTTCACGGTGGACGTGTTCCTCGGCCGCGACAAATGCGGCGCGCTGCCGCGCCAGCCGCACGAACCGCCGCGCTGGATGCGGGCACCGATCTCGGTGCTGGTACTGGCCTGTCTGGTGGTCGGCACGCTGCCGCAGTGGTCCATCCAGCGCATCCTCGAAACCGCGGCGCAGCCGGTGGTCGGCGTGCTGCCGGCCTTCGATCTCGCGGTGTGGCACGGCTTCAACCTGCCGCTGTGGATGAGCCTGCTGTCGCTGGTCGGCGGCATTGCGTTGTTCTTCTTGCTGCGCGGTCCGATGCGCCGCGGTCACCTCGTGAAGGCGCCGCTGATCGGCCGGATCAACGGCAAGCGCGTGTTCCGTTCGCTGCTGGCCCGGCTGACGCTGGCCGGCCGCCACACCCGGCGGCTGTTCGGCACGCGGCGCCTGCAGATGCAGCTGATGCTGCTGGTGCTGGTGACCTTGGTGGCTGCCGCCGTGCCGCTGCGCAAGCTCGGCAGCGAGGCGCTGCTGGCCGGCGGTGACCGTGCCATGCTCGAGTTCTCGCCGATGTTCGCGCTGATGTGGCTGGTTGGCGCGGGCGCTGCGATCGGCGCCGTATGGCAGGCGAAGTACCACCGGCTGACCGCGCTGGCGCTGATGAGCGTGTCCGGGCTGGTCACCGTCATCACCTTCGCCTGGTTCTCGGCGCCCGATCTCGCGCTGACCCAGCTGTCGGTGGAGGCGGTCACCACCGTGCTCATCATGCTCGGGTTGCGCTGGCTGCCGAAGCGGCTGGAAGACGTCGGACGCAATCAGTCGCTGCTCGTCCGCGCGCGGGCACGCGTGCGGCGCGCGCGCGACCTGGCGATCGCGCTGGCTGCCGGCGGCGGACTGGCGCTGCTGTCTTGGGCCATGATGACGCGCAGCTTCCCGCAGAGCATTTCGCCCTTTTTCCTCGAACGGGCACTGCCGGAGGGCGGCGGCAGCAATGTGGTGAACGTGATGCTGGTCGATTTCCGCGGCTTCGACACGCTGGGCGAAATCACCGTGCTCGGCGTGGTGGCACTGACCGTGTATGCGCTGCTGCGCCGCTTCCGTCCGGCGCCGGAAAGTGCGGAACTGCCTGCACAGCAGCAGGCGCTGCCGGCCGATCTGGTGACCGATCTGGTCGATGCCCAGACGGCTGAGGACACCGCCCGCGGTTACCTGATGGTGCCGGCGGTGCTGGTGCGGCTGGTGCTGCCGCTGGCGGCGGTGATCGCGGTCTATCTGTTCATGCGCGGCCACAACGAACCGGGTGGCGGTTTCGTCGCCGGGCTCGTGCTGTCCACCGCCTTCATCGTGCAGTACATCGTGTCCGGCACGCAGTGGGTCGAGGCGCACATGGACCTGCGGCCGCAGCGCTGGATCGCCTTCGGCCTGCTGACGGCAACGGCCACCGGTCTCGGTTCCTTCGCGCTGGGCTATCCCTTCCTGACCACTCACACCGCCCACCTCAGCCTGCCGCTGATCGGCGACATCCACGTCGCCAGCGCGCTGTTCTACGACATCGGCGTGTTCCTGCTGGTGGTCGGGGCGACGCTGCTGATACTGACCGCACTGGGCCACCAGTCGGTGCGCGGACGCCGTGTCCGCGACAGCGATGGTGACGGCGACGAACAAAGAGAGGGAGCGCACTGATGGAAATCGTCCTCGCCTGCGCGATCGGCGTACTGACCGCCTGTGGCGTGTGGCTGCTGCTGCGGCCGCGTACCTATCAGGTCATCATGGGGCTGTCCCTGCTCGGCTACGGCGTGAACCTGTTCATCTTCAGCATGGGCCGGCTGGCGCTGGACAGCGAGCCGGTGCTGGCGCCCGGCGTGCCGACCAACCTTGCGCACTACACAGACCCGATGCCGCAGGCACTGGTACTGACCGCCATCGTGATCGGCTTCGCCATGACTGCGCTTTTCCTGGTCGTGCTGCTGGCGCAGCGGGGCTTCTTCGGCAATGACCATGTCGATGGGCGGGAGGACGCCGAATGAGGGCTCTCGCACAGGCGCTGATGCCGCATCTGATCATCGTTCCCATCCTGCTGCCGCTGCTGACCGCCTGCCTGCTGCTGTTGCTGGACGGCCGGCGCCACCGCATCCGCGGCATGATCGGTCTGGCGGCCGCGCTGGCCAATCTGGCGGTGGCGGTGCTGCTGCTGTTCTGGGTCGGCAGCGACCAACCCGCCGCCTACGGCGTCTACCTGCCGTCGAACTGGGACGTGCCCTTCGGCATCGTGCTGGTCGCCGACCGCCTGTCGGTGCTGCTGCTGGTCACCGCCGCCGTCGTCGCGCTGATGGCGCTGCTGTTCGCGGTGGCGCGCTGGCACAAGGCGGGTGCGCATTTCCATCCGCTGTTCCAGATCCAGATCATGGGCCTGAACGGCGCCTTCCTGACCGGCGACCTGTTCAACCTGTTCGTGTTCTTCGAGGTGATGCTGGCGGCGTCCTACGGCCTGCTGCTGCACGGTTCGGGTCCGTCGCGGGTGCGCACCGGGCTGCACTACGTGGCGATCAACCTGCTGGCGTCCTCACTCTTCCTGATCGGCGCCGCGCTGATCTACGGCGTCACCGGCACGCTGAACATGGCGGACATCGCGGCCCGTATTCCGCAGGTGGCGGCCGGCGATCGCGCGCTGCTGCACGCCGGCTTCGCGGTGCTCGGTGTCGCCTTCCTCGCCAAGGCGGCGATGTGGCCGCTGAACTTCTGGCTGGTGCCGGCCTATGCCGCCGCCAGTGCACCGGCAGCGGCGGTGTTCGCGCTGCTGACCAAGGTCGGCGTCTACGTGCTGCTGCGCTTCAGCACGCTGATGTTCTCGGACCAGGCGGGCGCTTCCGCCGGCTTCGGCAGCGACTGGCTGCTGTGGGGCGGTACGGCGACGCTGGCGGCCGGCGCCTTCGGCATGTTTTCGACGCAGCGGCCGGGCCGGCTGGCAGGCTTCGCCGTCATCGTGTCCTCGGGCACGCTGCTGGCCGTACTCGGTCTGGCCCGCCCGGAACTGACCGCCGGCGCGCTGTACTACCTGCCCAGTTCGACGCTCGGCGTGGCCGCTTTCTTCCTGCTGGCCGAGCTGATGGAGCGCTCGCGCAGCGCCGACGTCGCCGGCGCGCGCGCGCCGGAGGACGAGGAGGATTACCTGCCGTTCCCGCTGGCCGAACTGGAACTGGACAAGGACGTCAATCTCGACGAGGACGAGGAAATGCTGATCGGCCACGCCATTCCGGCCGCCACCGCGCTGCTTGGCCTGGCCTTCATCTGCTGCACGCTGCTGGTCGCCGGACTGCCGCCGCTGTCCGGCTTCATCGGCAAGTTCGTGCTGCTGTCGGCGCTGGTGCCGGGGCTGAGCGCCGACACCGCTCGCATCGACGCGCTGCTGACCTGGGTGCTGCCGGTACTCATCGTGCTGTCCGGGCTGTGCGCGCTGGTGGCACTGTCGCGCGTCGGCATCCGCTTCTTCTGGACGCCGGTCGATCGCGAAGCACCGCTGCTGCGGGTGGTCGAATTCGTGCCGATCGCGGTGCTGGTGGGCGCGTGCGTGTTCATTTCGGTGCGCGCCGAGCCGGTCATGCGCTACGCGGCGGCGACCGCCGACGCGCTGTACCGCCCGGCCGGCTATATCGACGCGGTGCTGTCGGCGCGGCCGCGACCGACACCGACCAATGCCGAACGCCTCGGCCTGCAAGGGCCGGAGTCCGCGCCATGATGCGCCGCCTGTTTCCCGCTCCGCTGCTGTCGCTGGCGCTGCTCGCGCTGTGGCTGCTGCTCAACAACGCGTCGCTGGGCCTCGGGCAGGTGCTGCTCGGCGCGATTCTCGGCGTGCTGGTGCCGCTGCTGACGCAGTCGCTGCGGCCGACGCCGGTGCGCTTCAGCCGTCCGTGGGTGGCACTGCGGCTGTTCATGCAGGTCGGTTACGACGTGATCGTCTGGAACTGGCGCGTGCTGCGCGGCACGCTGGCCACAGGCAAGCGCATGCCGCGCGGCGGTTTCGTCGTCGTGCCGCTGGACATGCGCGACCCGAACGGACTGGCGGTGCTGGCGGCCATCATGTGCGTCATCCCCGGCACCATCTGGTCGGAACTGGCGCTGGACCGCAGCGCGCTGCTCGTCCACATGTTCGACCTGGACGATGCCGCGGCCGAGATCGAACTGATCAAGCGCCGCTACGAGCGCCCGCTGATGGAGATATTCGAATGAGCCCGCTGCTGTTTTCCGCCATCGTGTTCACGATGGGCTGCTACATCACGGCGATGGCGCTGGCGCTGCTGCGCCTGGTCCGCGGTCCGTCCGCGCAGGACCGCGTGCTGGCGATGGACCTGATCTGCACCATCGCGATGCTGATCCTGATGGTGCTGGCGATACGCTATCGCAGCGCGATGTACTTCGAGGCGGCACTGCTCATTTCGATCTTCGGCTTCGTCAGTTCGGCCGCCATGGCGAAATTCCTGTTGCGCGGCGAGGTGATCGAATGAACGCCCGCGTCATGCCGGAGGCAGCGCGATGATTCCGCCGCTGCCCCTGTGGATCGAAATTCCGGTGGCGCTGCTGCTGGCGCTGAGCGGCGTGTTCACGCTGGTGGCGGCGATCGGCGTGGTGCGCTTCCGCAGCTTCTTCCAGCGCATGCATCCGCCGGCGCTGGCCTTCAGCTTTTCCGCCTGGTGCGTGACGCTGGCCAGCATCCTGTACTTCTCGGTGCAGGATGGCACGCTGTCGCTGCACGCCTGGCTCATCATCATCTTCCTGTCGCTGACGGTGCCGGTGACCACCATCCTGCTGTCGCGCACGGAGCTGTTCCGCCGGCGCAACAGCGGCGACCCCGACATGCCGCCGCCGCTGAGCGCCAGCGTGCCGCTGTCGGCGGACGCGGACGAATCCTCGCCCACGCCGCGCTGAGCCGGCGCCGCGGCCAGCTCAGAGCAGCAGCGGTGCGACGAAGGCGAAGAAGCCGCCGATCAGGAAAAGCAGGACCGACATGGCATACACCGCCACCGATGTCCGCCGGGCACGGGCGCAGGCGCGCGCCGCGGCCGGGTCGGCCGGGCAGGGCAGCGAGCGGGCGCGCCACTGCGCAGCACCCGCCAGCGCCAGCAGGGCGGCGGCGACGCCGAACACCGCACCCTTGTGCTCGGACAGCCAGATCAGCTGCGGCAGCCGACTGGTCAGCGTGACCAGCGTGGCGCCGGCGCCGAGTGCGACCAGCAGCGCCGGCAGCGCACAGCACACCAGCGTCGAACCGCTGGCCAGCAGCGACAGGCCGCTGGCGCCGAGCGACGCGCGCAGGCCGCGTTCGGGTGCGTCCATGTCAGCGTCCCTTGAGCGCGGCACGCAGGCTGTCCAGCGTGTCGGGCACGCGTTCGATCTTCTTCACCTGGTAACCGGCGTCGGTGATCTGCGTGCGCAGCGTGTCGTCGGCGATGTCCTGCCCATCCTTCAGGCTCAGCGCGACGATCTTGTGTTCGAGACTGACCAGCACGTCGGCGGTGGCGGCGTTGCTGCGCAGCTTCTTCTCGATCGCTGAACCGCAGAAGGCGCATACCAGACCTTCGACCTGCATCTTGATCGTGCTGGCGCCCAGCACCGGCACCGCGGTCAGCGAAAGAGCGATGGTCATGATGTAAAACTTCATCTTATTCATTGCATTACCTTTCAATTCAAAAGAGGAGCATGAGGTTTACGAAGGCGTCGCCACGGTGCTCGCGATTGACGCTGACGCCGACATCGACCCACCAGCGGCGCTGGAACAGGCGTAGCAGCGGCGTGATCTGGGTGGCCTCGGTCAGCCCGCTGCGACGCTCGGCCTGCAGGCCGATCCAGGTGGCGATGTCCTCGTAGTCGGCGGCGTAGGGCGCCCACAGCCCCTGCGCTGTCGTGACCACCTGGGTGTGTCCGGCCGCGTGATAGGCGTGCGTGGACAGTCGGGCGTAGATGCGCCGCGTTTCGTGGTCGGCCCAGAAGCCGCCATGCACGCCGCTGTGGGTGCCGGCGAACTCGCTGCCGCGGGCGGCGAGCGGTCCACCATATATGTATGCGTTGGTGATGCCGTCGCTGCCGTAAGCGCGATGCACCAGCCAGTTCGCCTGCAAGGTGGTGTAGCGGCGTTCTGTCAGTCCGTCGTCCGACACGTAGCGCGACTGCCCGGCGGCAACCGACAGGTTGGCGCGCAGGCCGTGCGCCACTTCAGCCATCTGGCTGTCGGGCGAGGCGGTGAACATGAACATGGTGATGTCGCGCGGAATGAAGAATCCGGCGACGGCCTGGGTCGACAGCGCGGCCAGTGGCAGCGCCGCGAACCAGCCGCGCGGCACGGCACAGCGCCTGCCGCGCGCGAGCGGCAGCTTGAAACGGAACATGAGTGACTCCTGAACGATGCGAGGGCGGAATAGAGCGACGTTCAGGACGGTCTGGGTGGTTTCTCCAGAGGCGCGGGGATGTGCGAACGCTCGACGGCGTTGGGATGCAGCGCCAGGACGGCCGAGCCGGCGGGTGAGGCGGGCGGCGGGGACTGCGTGATCGCGATCGCCTGCGCGACCGCACACAGCGCCGCCTGTGCGCCGGTGTCCTCGCAGCTGTCGCAGTCGTGGCCGGGCATGTCGATCTCCATCATCGCCCCGGCCAGTGCGCAGTGCGTGCTGCAGTGAAGCGCGTAGGCGTGCAGCGGCAGCGCGCACAGCATCAGCAGTGCGATCAGGCGGCGCAGCAGGGGGCGGCGGGCAGCGTGCATCGGGAAAGCGTGACAGCTATCGCTCACGCAGACAAGACTGCCGCCCGCGGGTTCAGACCACCTGCGGCCAGTGCAGGTCGCCGCACAGCACGCGCAACTGGTCGTCCCAGCCGCGGTAGGCGATGGACACGGTCACGCACAGCAAGCCGGACGAGATGGACAGATAGGGGCGCGTCACCTGCACCTTGCCGACGTGCTCGATGGCGCGACGGAAGTAGGGGCGGCGCGACCAGCGCGCGTGGCGATTGATCGACAGCGAGCGGTACTGGCTGTCGGCGGTGCCGAAGGGCTGCGAGGTCCGCACATTGCGGCCGACCTGGCGGCCGTCGGCATCGAGCAGGAAGCAGCAGTCGGCGCGCTCCAGCTGCAGGAAGCCACGGCAGGCTTCTTCCATCGGGATGCCTTCCTCCAGCAGCACGGCGCAGCCGCCCATGGCGTGGATGTAGGGTGCGATCAGCTCGCGGTAGCGCGCGGCACCGCTGCCGCGCGTCGTATTGAAGCGTTCCCACAGGTCGTTCAGCACCGGGCTCACTTCGCGCGTGTCGACCGGGCGGGCCGCCGGCATCGCGAAGTAGAAGCCCTGGACGAAATCGATGTCGGCGTCGAGTGCGGCCAGTGCCTGCGCTTCGGTTTCGACGCCTTCGAGCAGCACCAGCGAGCCGGCTTCGTGGATCAGGCTGACGATCTGCGGCAGCAGTCGGCGCGCCGACGGGTCTTCGACCGACTTGACGGCGAAGGAGCGGTCGAGCTTGACGATTTCCGGCTGCATGGTCCAGATGCGGTCGAAGTTCGAATGGCCGGCGCCGAAGTCGTCGAGCGCGATCATGCAGCCGAGGCCGCGCAGGTACTCGACGGTGCGGGCGAAACCGGCGTGTTCGGACACCGCCTGTTCCATCACCTCGATGACGATGCGGCGCGGATCGATGTCCGGGTGTTCCGACAGTTCGGGCAGGAAGTCGCTGAGGTCGCTGTCCGGACCGCTGCGGAACACTTCCGGGTGGATGTTCAGGAAGAGCCAGCCGTCGTGCGTGTCCTGCGCGGCGTGGTTGTTCACGTGCAGGTAGCGGCACAGCTGGTCGAGGTAGCGCAGGTCTTCATAGCGCGTGGCGCCGGCGATGACGCGGGCCGGCGCGACCGGGTTCGCCTCCGCATCGGCGGCGCGCAGCAGCCCTTCGTGGCCGATGGCGCGACAGTGCGAAACGCTGAAGATCGGCTGGAAGTGACTGGTCAGCGTCAGGCCCTTGTAGCGGGCCAGCACGCCATTTGCGCTGTGGACGATGTCGGCGCCGGGTGCTTGCTCGGCTTCCGCGACGACGGATAACGATGCGTGGGCCATGAGGGCGCTCGAAAATGGATGATTGAACTCCTTATCGGCAGTGCACCATCGAGTCTTGAACCAAAGATGCGCGTGCGGGATTTCTTCCCTTGTGACAGCCGGTTGCGGCCCGCCGGCTATACTTCGCAGCCGCCGTACGCAGCGCCTTTTCAACCTCGCTCCTGACCACCCCGCGTGCCTGAAATCCCGTCGTTCGTCATCGTATTCGGTCTGCTCCAGCTGCTGCTGCTCGCTGCGGTCGCTTGGCTTGTATTGCGCCTGCGTGCGCTCGGCGGCGGGCTGGACGCCGTGGCGCAGGAGGGCCAGCGGCAGACGCTGGCCGCGCTGCACGAGGGGCTGCAGCGGCAGACCGAGCGCACCGTGGGCATGCAGGCCGATGCCAACGAGCGGCTGCGCCGCGCCATTTCGCTCGAACTGGGCGTGGCGCGCGACGCGGTCGGTGCGCTGCAGCGCGCCCAGCAGGTCGGGCTGGCCGAACTGTCGGCGGCGCTGAACAGCCGGCAGGAAGCGCTGCGCACCGAACTGGTGGCGCAGACCGCGGCCACGCTGGCCGAACAGACGCGGGTGCAACAGGAGGCGCTGCAGAACGGCCTGCAGAATGCATCGGTGCAGCTGACCGCGTCGATCGAATCGCTCACCCGTACCGTGAACGAGCGGCTCGAACTGCTCAGCGGCCGGGTGCACGAGCGGCTGGAAGAGGGCTTCCGCAAGACCAATGAAACCTTCGCCAGCGTGATGGCGCGGCTGGCCACCATCGACGAGGCGCAGAAGAAGATCGAAGGGCTGTCGACCAGCGTCGTCAGCCTGAAGGAACTGCTGGGCGACAAGAAGGCGCGCGGCGCCTTCGGCGAGGTGCAGCTGGAGGCGCTGGTGCGCAACGCGCTGCCGCCGGACGCCTTCGAATTCCAGGCCACGCTGTCGAACGGCGCGCGGGTCGACTGCCTGCTGCGGCTGCCGGAGCCGACCGGCCGGGTGGCGGTCGATTCGAAGTTCCCGCTGGAGAACTACCACCGCATGTTCGCCGCCGACGTGGCCGAAGCCGACCGCCGGCAGGCCCAGGCAGCCTTCCGGGCCGACGTGCGCAAGCACGTCGATGACATCGCGGCCAAGTACATCATCGCCGACGAGACCTCGGACGGCGCGGTCATGTTCCTGCCGGCCGAGGCGGTGTTCGCCGAACTGCACGCCCACCACGCGGAGGTGATCGCCTACGCGCAGGCGAAGCGGGTGTGGATCGTGTCGCCGACCACGCTGATGGCGGTGCTGAATACCGCGCGCGCCGTGCTCAAGGACGTCGAGACGCGCAAGCAGATTCACCTGATCCGTGACGCGCTGGGCCGGCTGGCCAAGGACTTCACGCTGTTCGACAAACGCATGGAAAAGCTCGCCACCCACATCCGCCAGGCGCACGACGACGTGCAGGAAGTCGCCATTTCCAGCCGCAAGATCAGCGGCCAGTTCGTGCGCATCGAGCGCGCCGAGGCCGACGCGCTGAAGTCGCTGGACGTGCCGGAGGAGGGCGCATGAACGCCGCGCTGCAGCAGATCCTGCTCGCCGCGCCGCTGTTCGTGCTGGTGTTCGTCGGCTACGGCATCGTCCATTGGGGCGGCTGGCCGAAGGCGGCGGCCGACGCGCTGGCCAAGTTCGTGTTCACCATCGCGTTGCCGGCCATGCTGTTCCGGCTGATGAGTGGCTTTGCCAGCCTGCCGCCGGTGGACGTGCGGCTGCTGGCCGCCTTCTTCGGCGGCTGCCTGGTCGTGTTCCTGCTCGGTCGTCTGGTGTCGGCGAAGCTGTTCCGGCTCGACGGTGTGTCGCAGTCGGTGTTCGCGCTGGGCGGCGTGTTCTCGAACAACGTGCTGCTCGGCCTGCCGCTCACCCGCATCCTGCTCGGCGACGAGGCGATGCCGGCGGCGGCGCTGGTGGTGGTGTTCAACGCGCTGACGCTGTGGACGCTGGTCACCGTGTCGGTGGAGTGGGCGAAGACCGGTGCGCTGACGCTGGCCGGCTTCGGCAAGACCGCGCGCGGTGTGCTGACCAATCCGCTGGTCGCGTCGATCCTGGCAGGCACCCTGTTCAGTCTGACCGGTTTCCAGTTGCCGTCGCTGATCGACCAGCCGCTGAAGTTGCTCGGTGATGCCGCGCTGCCGATGTCGCTGATCGCGCTCGGCATGGGGCTGGCGGAATTCGGCGTGCGCGATGGCTGGCAGCAGAGCGTCAGCATCTGCGTGCTGAAGCTGGTCGCCCACCCGCTGGTGGTGTGGGCGCTGGCTGTGCTGCTCGGTCTGCCGCCGGTGGAAACGCAGGCCGTGGTGCTGCTCGCCTCGCTGTCGGTCGGCGCCAACGTCTACCTGATGTCGCGCCAGTTTCATGTCATGCAGGGGCCGGTGGCCAGCAGTCTGCTGATGTCCACCGCGCTTGCCGCGCTGACCACGCCGCTGATGCTGGCGCTGGTTGCGGCGACCGTCTGACCGTTCTTCGGCTTGCGAGGTGGAGCGCGCAGGCCTGGTCTTTTGACTCAGAAAGCGCCCGTTCGAAGCGCACGGACCGCAGCCGCCGCATCGCGACCGGAGGTCGCTCCCACAAGGATTGCGCCCTGTTTGCCTGCGGGGCCGGGTTTGGTGGGAGCGAGCTTGCTCGCGATTGCAGCCTGAATCGAAGCCGGCGGTCTGCATCAGCTGCGTCGCGGCCAAGGCCGCTCCCACAGGAGATGCGCCAGACCCGCGGCCCGAGCCGGGGCGGGGTTCTGTGGGAGGGGTCTTCTGACCCCGACGGCGAGCTGCCCGCGGACAGCAGCGCCTGCCTCAGTCCTCCGCACTCGGCTTCAGCGCCGCCTTCACCGTCACCTCGTTCAGCGACGGTTCGCACAGTTCGATGAAGCGGTAGGCGTAGCTGCGCAGGTAGTGCTTGCGGCGCAGCGCGATCAGCGTGGTGTTTGCCTCGAACAGGTGTTCGCTGTCGAGCAGGCGCAGGCCGCTGTCGCGGACCGGGTCGAAGGCGACCGAGGCGATGATGCCGGCGCCCAGGCCCAGGTCGACATAGGTCTTGATCACGTCGGCGTCGAGTGCGGACATGACGATGTCCGGCAGCAGACCGGCGCGGGCGAAGGTGGCATCGATGCGTGCGCGGCCGGTGAAGCCCTCGTGATAGGTCACCACTGGATGTTCGGCCAGCGCTTCCAGCGTCAGCGGTTTCACCGCTTCGAGCGGGTGGCCGGCGGGCACGATGGCGGCGTGGTGCCACGAATAGAAGGGGAAGGTGACCAGCTCCGGCGCGCCCGACAGGGTTTCAGTCGCGATGCCGATGTCCGCTTCGCCGTCGTTCAGCAGATCGACGATTTCGGTCGGGCTGGCCTGCAGCAGCACCAGATGCACCTTGGGGAAGAGGCGCTTGAATTCGGTCACCACGCGCGGCAGCGCGTAGCGCGCCTGCGTGTGCGTGGTGGCGATGCGCAACTGGCCCTCGTCGCGTCGGGCGAACTGCTCGGCCAGCCGCTTGATGTTGCCGGCGTCGAGCAGCATGCGCTCGACGATCTCGACCAGTTCGCTGCCCGGCTCGGTCAGGCCGAGCAGGCGCTTGCCCTTGCGGACGAAGAGCTCGACGCCCAGTTCGTCCTCCAGATCCTTGATGTGCTTGCTCACGCCGGACTGCGACGTGAACAGCGCGTTGGCGACTTCGGTCAGGTTGAACTGACGCCTGACGGTTTCGCGGATGATGCGCAACTGCTGGAAATTCATCGTTCTTCTCTCTGTTTCATGGCTCGATGCGGCGCCGGTTTCAGCGCGCGAACACGCGCAGCCGCGACGGCTGCAGGCGTACCGTCTGGCCTTCCTGCAGCGCCAGCGCGGCGACGCGATCGCGTGTCAGTTCCACTTCGAAGTGCTGGCCGGTGGCGCCATTCAGTCCGTCCAGTTCGACCCGGGCGGTGACGCCGAAGGACAGCACGCGACTGATCCGCGCCGGCACGCCGTCGGTGGCGGCGGCGTCGGTCAGGATGTCCAGCTCGTGCGGTCGGGCGAAGGCGATCACCTTGTCGCCGTGCGCGAAGCCGTCGGCGAGGTGCGGCAGGCGGTCGTCGCCGACGCGTAGCGCGTCGCCGTCGACGTGAGCGTGGAAGGGATTCACCGCGCCGAGGAAGCCATAGACGAAGGGCGTGGCCGGATGGCGGTATACCTCTTCCGGCGTGCCGATCTGCTCGACCTTGCCGTGGTCCATCAGCACCACGCGGTCGGCCACTTCGAGCGCCTCTTCCTGGTCGTGGGTGACGAAGATGGAGGTGATGTGCAGCTCGTCGTGCAGCCGGCGCAGCCAGCGGCGCAGTTCCTTGCGCACCTTGGCGTCGAGTGCGCCGAAGGGTTCGTCCAGCAGCAGCACGCGCGGCTCGACCGCCAGCGCGCGGGCCAGCGCGATGCGCTGGCGCTGACCGCCGGACAGCTGGGCCGGGAAGCGGTCGGCCAGCCAGTCCAGCTGCACCAGCTTGAGCAGATCGTGCACCTTGGTGCGGATCACCTTTTCCGACGGCCGCTGGCTGCGCGGCTTCATGCGCAGGCCGAAAGCCACGTTGTCGAACACGCTCATGTGGCGGAACAGTGCGTAGTGCTGGAACACGAAACCGACGTGGCGTTCGCGCACGTGGGTGTCGGAGGCGTCCTCGCCGTCAAGCAGCACGCGGCCGCTGTCCGCCGATTCGAGTCCGGCGATGATGCGCAGCAGCGTGGTTTTGCCGCAGCCGGACGGGCCCAGCAGCGCGACCAGCTCGCCGGTCGGGAAGTCGAGAGACACGTCGCCCAGCGCGACGAAGTCGCCGAAGGCCTTGTGGATGTTCTGGACCTGGATGCTCATTCTTCTTCCTTCAATAGGGGCTCGTGATGCGGGTTCGATGCGCGCGCGTGGTGGCCGGAGCGTTCCGGACAAGGCGGATCGACGCAGCCTGACTGGCCGTCAGGCAAGGAGATTCAACGCAGGCCGGGACGCTCCGGCTGCCATGCCCGAAGGGTTGCTCGCGCGCACTTGACCCGTTGCGTCTGGCTCGAAAGTCGGCGGAGCGCGAGTAACGCGTGTATCGAACCCGCATCACGAGTCCCTCCTTGCTTGCCTTTCGACCCAGGTCTTGACGCCCAGGGTGACCAGCGCCAGCAGGGCGAGCAGCGACGCGACGGCGAAGGCGGCTGCGAACTGGTATTCGTTGTAGAGAATTTCGACATGCAGCGGCATGGTGTTGGTGAGGCCCCTGATATGACCGGACACCACCGACACGGCGCCGAATTCGCCCATCGCCCGCGCATTGGTCAGGATGACGCCGTACAGCAGGCCCCACTTGATATTGGGCAGGGTGACGTACCAGAAGGTCTGCCAGCCGTTGGCGCCGAGGACCACCGCGGCTTCCTCCTCCTCCTTGCCCTGCGCCTGCATCAGCGGAATCAGCTCGCGCGCGATGAAGGGAAAGGTGACGAAGACGGTGGCCAGCACGATGCCGGGCACGGCGAAGATGACCTTCATGTCATGTTCCTGCAGCCAGGGCCCGAACCAGCCCTGCGCGCCGAACACCAGCACGTAGATCAGGCCGGCGACCACCGGTGACACCGAGAAGGGCAGGTCGATCAGCGTGATCAGGAAGTGCTTGCCGCGGAAGTTGAACTTGGTGATCGCCCACGCGGCCGACACGCCGAAGGTGAGGTTGAGCGGCACCGCGATCACCGCGGCGATCAGCGTGAGCTTGATCGCCGACAGTGCGTCCGGCTCGACCAGCGCGGCCAGATAGGTGTCCCAGCCCTTGCGCAGCGCCTCGACGAACACCGCGATCAGCGGCATCAGCAGGAAGAGCACGAAGAATGTGAGCGAGACGGCGATGATCGTCCATTTGACCCAGGCCGGCTCGCGCGTGGCGGCACGGCCTTCGAAGCGCGCCGCGACGTCGGCGGCGGCGTGCAGTGTGGTGGCGGCGGCCATCAGCGGTTCCTCCCGGTGGCTTTTTCGGTCCATGCCTGCAGGCCGTTGATCGCCAGCAGCAGCACGAAGGAGAACAGCAGCATCACGACCGCGATCGCGGTGGCGCCGGCGTAGTCGTACTGCTCCAGCTTGGTGATGATCATCAGCGGAGTGATTTCCGACACCATCGGAATGTTGCCGGCGATGAAGATGACCGAGCCGTATTCGCCGACCGCCCGCGCGAAGGCCAGCGCGAAGCCGGTCAGCAGAGCCGGCAGCAGTATCGGCAGCGTCACGTAGCGGAAGGTTTGCCAGCGACGTGCGCCCAGGCTGGCGGCCGCTTCTTCCAGCTCGGTGTCGAGGTCTTCCAGGATGGGCTGCACGGTGCGCACGACGAAGGGCAGACCGATGAACACCAGTGCCACCAGCACGCCCAGCGGGGTGAACGCGACCTTGATGCCGAGCGGCTCCAGCGCCGATCCGAGCCAGCCGTTCGGCGCGTACAGCGCGGTCAGCGCGATGCCGGCCACGGCGGTCGGCAGCGCGAAGGGCAGGTCGATCAGCGCATCGACCAGCTTCTTGCCGGGGAAGGAATAGCGCACCAGCGCCCAGGCCAGCGCCAGTCCGAACACCGCATTGATCGCGGCGGCCAGCAGCGAGGCGCCGAAGGACAGCCGGTACGAGGCGAGCACGCGCGGCGTCGTCACCACGTCCCAGAACTGTGCCAGACCGAGACTGGCTGTCTTGATGAACACCGCCGACAGCGGGATCAGCACGATGATGGACAGGTAGAACAGCGTGTAACCCAGCGTCAGGTTGAAACCGGGCAGCACCTGGAAGGAACGCCGGCTCATTCGAAGCGCTCCTGCGGTGACTGACGTGAAGGTGGTGACATGGATCGCCCCGGAAGAATGTTGTCGAGGCGAGAGCTTAGGGAGTGGAGTTAATTACTGGAAATAATAAGAAGTGATTTGCTTAGCGTGGATCTGAATTAACCCATGCCTCGCAGCACACCCGTGGTGCGGCGCAGCGCACGGAGGAGGTGCATCGACGCTGCATGCAACTTTTTTTCATACAAAGTCTAAAGACGGCGGCAAGCGGGCCGAGAAGGTGTTCATTCCCCTTCAAGAAGGAAGCTGCCCATGTTCGGTCTGAACCGCTCCCGCAAAGCCTTCGAAACCTTGTCCGGCCTGCTTGCCGGATGTCGCGACAGCAGCCGGGCGCTGGCGACGCCGCCAGCCGGACTGTCCGAGCCATTGACGGTGGCGCTGCGCGCGATCGCCGAGCGCGAAGCGCGTCTGCAGACCGAGCTGGATGCCTTGCGCGCCTTGCCCGAGCAGCTCGCGCAGACGCGCGATGCACTTGCCGCGCAGGAGGCGGAGACAGCGCAGGTCCGCGCTGAAGCCGAACGGGCCGGACGCGACGCGGACGCGGCGCGCGACGAGGCGGCTCAGGCGCGTGCCCAGGCGGATGCGCTGAAAGCCGACATGGCGCAGCGTGATCTCGCGCAATCGGCGCTGACCGAGGGGACCTGGACCTACGACATCGTCGATGGCGACCCCGACCACGCGGACAATCGTGTGCGCTGGTCCGACCAGCTGCGTGGCCTGCTCGGTGCCAGCCGCAACGAATTTCCCGACACCTGGGACAGCTGGCTCGCCGTGCTGCACCCGGACGACAAGAACCGCGTGATCGACGCCTTCAACGCCCACCTGACCGACAGCAGCGGTCGCACGCCCTATGTGTGCGAATACCGCCTGCGTCACCGCACGCGTGGCTACATCTGGTTCCGCGAGCGCGCCGCCACGGTACGCGACGCCAACGGCCGCGCGCTGCAGTCCGCCGGTGCGCTGCGCGACATTTCGGACGAGAAACAGGCGCAGGAACTGCAGCGCGACCAGCGCGCCAAGATGGAGGACAGCATGCAGCAGATCCTGTCCATCTCCGGCGTCATCAACGAGATATCTAAGCGCACCAATCTGCTGGCGCTGAACGCCAGCATCGAGGCGGCGCGTGCCGGCGAGGTGGGGCGCGGCTTCGCCGTGGTGGCGGAAGAGGTGGCCAAGCTGGCGCTGCAGACCTCGAACGCGACCAGCGAAATCGTCAAGATGGCGGAAACCCAGCGTGCGCTGAGCGGCGCCGAGAGCTGAGGCGGTGCGGCGTCAGGCCTGCACGGTGCCCGCGATCAGGCTGGAGCTCTGCTGCAGCCGGCGGAACAGTTCGAGCCCTTCCGGCCAGGCGCCGTGGCCGGATTCCGTATTGACGTGACCGGCATTGCCCAGATCGACCAGCTGCGCGCCCCAGCGCTCGGCCCAGCTGGCGGCCGCCAGAAACTTCATCCACGGATCGTCGCGACTGGCGGCCACAATGGCCGGGAAGGGCAGAGCAGAGGCCGGAATCCGTTCGGTGATGCCGAACTTGTCCGGACTGGCCGGCGCGACGAACAGCGCGCCGGCGATGCGTTCCGCCACCGTCTGTGCGGCGACCGCGGACGCGAGGCAGCCGAAGCTGTGGGCGACCAGCCAGACGCGGCCCGGCGCCAGCCGCACCACATCGACGACACGCGCCGACCACAGATCGATATCCGGCTGCGACCAGTCCGCCTGCTCGACGCGCGTGGCGCCGAGCAGCGGCTCGATCCAGCTCTGCCAGTGTTCGGGGCCGCTGCCGTTCAGGCCGGGCACCACCAGTACGCTGTCCATTCGGTGATCCAGTAACTCTCTCTATGTATATATATGCTCAGGGCGTGACCGCCACGCCGGCGGTGCGGCGCGCCAGCGCCGTGTCGGTGCGCAGGATGTCGACCACGTCGCCCATGATGCGGGCCGCTTCGTCGAGCAGTACGTCGCGCGCTGCCTTGCGCGACTGTTCGGCTGCCAGTTCGGCGCCGAGCGCGCGCTCGCCGGCCTGCAGGCCGTCGTCGCGTATCGGTTCGGCGTCGGCGCCCTCGCGCGACTGCGTGCGGGCCTTCAGGCGCGCTTCCTGCGCTTCGCGCTCCTTCTTCCGCTCGGCCGCATTCAGCGAAATCTCGGTGCGCTTGCGCAGCGCCTCGTTCTCGGCGAGATCTTCCAGCAGTTCGCGGTAGCCCTTGTCTTGGGACACGCGCGCCTGATGGCGGGCGGACAGCAGCGGCAGCAGTTCCTGCGGCTTGCCGGCAGGGCGGAAGTCGGCCGGTGCGATCTGCGTCCACGGCAGCGGGTTGTCGTAGCTCGACTCGCCGATGCGCTCGTGGTCCATCGTCTGCGCCAGCGGGATGTCCGGCGTGACGCCGCGCAACTGCGTGGTGCCGCCATTGACGCGGAAGAACTGCGCGACCGTCATCTTCAGTTCGCCGTAGGTCGGCTTTTCGCTCTTGGCCATTTCGTCCATGTCGAGCAGGGTCTGCACCGTGCCCTTGCCGAAGCTGGTTTCGCCGATCACGACGCCGCGGCCGTAATCCTGGATCGCGGCGGCGAAGATTTCCGAGGCCGAGGCCGAGGCGCGGTTGATCAGCACGCCGACCGGGCCGTCCCAGGCGACACCGGCATCGTTGTCCTTCTCGACCCGGATCTGCCCCTTCGGATTGCGCTGCTGCACCACCGGGCCGCTGTCGATGAACAGGCCGGTCAGCCGGATCGCCTCGTCGAGCGAACCGCCGCCGTTGTTGCGCAGGTCGATCAGCACCGCGCCCACCTTGTCCGCCTTCAGTTCGGCCAGCAGCTTCGCCACGTCGCGGCTGGCGCTGCGGTAGTCCGCATCGGCGCGCGATTTGGCTTCGACGTCCTGGTAGAAGGTCGGCAGCGTGATGACGCCCACCTTCTGGCCGCCGGCGTCGATCACCGATTTTGCAGCCGCCTGTTTTTCCAGCTTGATGGTGTCGCGCACCAGCTTGATCCGCTTCGGCTTCACGTCCGGGCCGGCGTCGGCCGGCAGGATGTCGAGCACGACCGTGGTGTCCTTGGTGCCGCGGATCAGCGTGACCACGTCATCGACGCGCCAGCCGAGCACGTCGGCCATCGGCGTCGCTTCGTCCTTGGCAACGCCGACGATGCGGTCGCCGATCTTGATCTGCTCCGAGCGCGCGGCGGGGCCGCCGGCCACCAGTTCGCGGATGGTCACGTACTCGTCGCGTTCCTGCAGCACGGCGCCTATACCGACCAGCGACAGCTTCATGTTGATGGCGAAATCCTCGGCCGCGCGCGGTCCGAGGTAGCTGGTATGCGGCTCGATCGACTCGGCATAGGCGTTCATGAAGAGCTGGAACACGTCATCGCTCTTCGCCCGGTTCGAATTGGTCAGCGCCAGGTCGTAGCGCTTGCCCAGCGTTTCGCGGATGGCCGCGTCGTCCTTGCCGGCCAGCTTCAGCCGCAGCCAGTCGTTCTTGACCCGCTTGCGCCATATGTCGCGCAGTTCGTCCTCCGACTTCGCCCACGGCACGTCGGCGCGCACGTAGCGATAGCTTTCGTTCTTCTCGAAGTCGAAGCCCTTGTCGAGCAGCGCACGCGCTTCGGTCAGGCGGTCGCGCAGGCGCTGCGAATAGCGGGCGTAGATGGCGAACGGCGCCGCCAGGTTCTGCTGGCGGATGGCGTCGTCGAGAAGCAGGCGCACCGAGTTGAAGGTATCGATGTCCGACTGCATGAAATACACGCGGTCAGGGTCCAGCGTCTTCAGGTAGCGGTCGAGGATGCGCGACGACATGGCGTCGTCCAGCGGCACGTTCTGGTAATGGAAGCGCGACAGCAGTTCGGCACTGGCCTGGGCCGCCAGCGCGTGCGCTTCGACCGGGCGCAGCAGCGGCGCGGGGGCTGTAGATGTTGCAGCGTGCAACGTCGAACTGGTCGAGACGACGATGCCGATCAGCAGGCAGAGGGATTTCAGTTTCATCGGACGAGCTCCGGCACGTGCGGTAACGAGGAAGGAAGTATGTGCCATCGACCTCGAACAGCGGCCATTTGTTCGGCGACCGGTGTGAAAGTGTCCGGGTCAGGGCGTATTTTCATTCTCGTCTGGCGCGCGCGGGGCGCTGGCGCCTCAGCGCGGGGCGTGTGCGCCGACACGGGCCGGGCGGCCCGTCGCTGCGTGTCGCGGCCGCTGTGGCCGCGGATTGAAGCGGGCTTTCATCGTGAGGCCTCCGTCTGCGTGCATGGACGGCGCCACTCTAGACGCGCACCGGCGCGACGCGAACCAGGAAAATCTGCTGAGCTTATTTCTCTGCCGGTGAAATGCTTATCGGTGTCGCTGCGCATTCGTAGCGCAGCGACGCCCCCGTTCAGCCCCAGCCGCCGAGGGTGCGCGCGTGTTCGGCGTCCAGACGCGCCTTCAGCGCGTCGCACAAGGCACGGATCTCGGTTGATACACCGTGCCAGCCCTGCTTGCCGACCGAGGTGGCGAACACGTCGGACACAACGGACGCGTGGTACGGCCCACCGAGAAAGCGGAACACGGAGCGGAAGCTGCGCTCCGGGTGCAGTACCGCGTCCTCGTATTGCAGCGCGATCACCCGCGGGTCGCGGTCCAGGCCGAGATCGAAGAACACGCGGTTGCGCATGTACCAGTAAAGGCAGCCGCATTCCTCGTCGCTCAGCGATTCGCTGTACAGTCCGCGGATCAGCGCCACCGTGTCATCGGCAATACGCAGGCCGCGCGGTCCGAGGTGGGACAGCTTGCCCTGCGACACCAGCCGCATCATGTTCTTCTGGTGGCTGCCCCAGCTGCGGATCGACGAATTCACCGCGTCCTCGTAGCGGCGGTACACCCAGATCGCGCGCGAATTGTCGAAACGGTCGAGCAGGGCGTCGGTGAACTGCGAATCGAGGATGCTGCCGAAGCTCACGTAAGGCGCCGGCGCGAAGTCGATCAGCCGTTCGATTACCGCGTGCGAGCGCAGCGAATAGCGCTCGAAGGCGATCGAGAAATCGGCTTCCGGGTAGTCCCAGCCGTGCGGCGAATTGCCGATCGCGCGGCACACCATCTGCGTGCCAGAGCGGTTCGAGCCACTGATAAAGACGGGCCGCTTCGTGCGTACCGGGTGCAGCGTGAGCGTGCGGGCAATGCGTTTGCCGGCCCGTTCCAGCTGGATGTTGCCGTGGCGCAGCAGGCGCTCGGGAGTGATGCGCGACAGGCGGCGCGCGAGGCCCGAAGCCAGCGTGCGGGCATCGTCGCCGACCGGGGCGGTGTAGGCGCTGGAAGCGTCGCGGAGTGAAGGCATGGTCAGGATCCGGTCAGTGCGCTGCCGGCCGGCGCACGCAGGTTGGCGGCCTCGCTGTCGGCAAGTGCGGTCAGTCGCGCGAAACCCTGTTCGAGCGCTTCGTCGAAGCGGCTTTCCAGCGCGGCGTGCACGCCGCGCAGCGAACCGACCACTTCGCCCGCCCACAGCAGATAACGCAGCCGCCGTTCGAGCGACCAGTGAGCCGGCGGGTTGTGGGTGACATCTCGCACGTTGGCGATCTTGTCGGCCAGGCGCACGAGCCGTGCGCGCTCGCTGTAGTCGCGTGCGAGCAGGATCTGCAGCGCCTTGCGTTCGGGCTTGGGCAGCGTCATGTCGTCAGTCAGTTCGGCCACCACGGCGGCGACCTTTGCGCCGAACAGGCTTTCCAGCTCGGTGACATGGGTGTCGGTGTCCTCCAGCGTGTCGTGCAGAAGCGCGGCGGCCAGCGTGTCTGGGTCAGCGATGCCGCCTTCGCGGGCGAGGATGTCGGCCACCGAAATCGGATGATTGATGTAGGGCGACATGTCGGCACTCTTGCGCAGCTGGCCGCTGTGCTTGAGCGCGGCGAAGTTCAGCGCGGCGAACAGCCGGGGGAGCGGGGACGGAAGGTCCATGGATGCGTGCCCTCAGATCGATTTGAGCGCGACCAGCAGGCCCGAGCACAGCAGAAAGCCGTTGAAGGCTTTCGCGTAGCCCTGATTGCTGATCCGTTTGAAGATGAATTCGTTGGCGAACAGGTACACCGCGACACCGGCCGCGGCGTAGATCAGGCTGTTGCCCAGCTGCGCGCGGGATTCGGGGCGCGTGATGGTCAGCGTCGCCAGCTGGAAAGCGGCGAACAGCACGTATGCGGCCGCGATGGTTGCGCGCGCCACCTCCTTGCCATGATTCATCTGCTGCACGCGCATGCTGAGCAGGGAGCCGCCCAGATTGGTGAGGCCGTGCATCACGCCGATGCACACCAGCCAGGTGCGCTCGAAGCGTGCGGTGCGGTCGATCGCGACGCGCAGGGCAGGCCACTGGTTCTTCAGCGCGAACAGAAGAAGCAGCGCGGCGATCAGCAGGCCGAAGCTCTGGCCGGCGCGCAGCGCGACGATGAGGAAAAGCACGATGCACGGCACGGTCCATAGCAGGATGCCGCGGATGAAGTGCACATCGACGCTGCGCGCGTCGCGCGCGATCTGTGACAGGCTGATGCCGATCGAGATCGGCAACAGCGTCGCCAGCACCGTCGGGTAGTCATAACCCATCACGATAAGGATGGGCGTGCCGAACAGCAGCACGCCCACGCCGAACACCGACTGCACCAGCGCGACGGCAACGATGGGGATGAACAGCAGTGGTTCGATCGTAGTCATGCCGCCTTGTCCGCAGTAAAGGTTTCCGGATAGCCCATGTCGCGGGCGATGCTGTGCAGCGACGGCAGCACGCGTTCGATGCGTTCGCGGTGCGCGTGCTGCCGCCATTTTTCAAGACGGATCTCGAACAGCGGGTCGTAGGGCTTGTCGAGCAGTGCCTTTGCATGGCGCTCGATGCGCGCGTCGAAGGGCAGTTCGAGGCGGTCGAAGATTTCGAAGATGCCCTCGGTCGGCTCACGCACGATGTCCTCGTAGAACACCTCTATCCACTGCTCGTCCGGGATCTGCCTCTTTGCGTCGAGAATGGCGCGATGGATGGCTTCGTACTGGAAGGCGCATACCTCCTCGACCGGCGCCTTCAGGTAATTGCGCCAGCCGCGAGGCAGGTAGTGGCACCAGCGCGTGTAGCGGCCGTCGTCGACCGCGACCTTGGCAGGCAGATCGCGCGCCCAGCTGCCGAAGCGCTCCGGCATGCCCCAGCCCTCGATCATCGAGTTCAGCGTGTCGCCGGGATTGCGCTTGATGTAGACGAAAGTGGCGTCCGGGAACAGCGCGTGCAGATAGGGCACGGCCAGACCATGCTGGTTGTTCTTGTCGACGAAGCGGGTGCGCCCGGTATGCGCATAGAAGTAGCGGGTGATCAGATCGCGGTCGGCGTCCGTCGCATCCGCCGCCTCCAGCACGTGGCTTTCCCAGTTCTTGTCGGACGGGTGGTGAAGCGCATCCCATACGGCATAGATTTCACGGTTCAGCGAGCCGATGGCCGGCGATTCGGTCAGCGTCTTATAAAGCATCTGCGTGCCGGAGCGGCTGCCGCTGACGACGAACACCGGCCGCTCGGCGCGCAGTCGGGTGCGGTCCCACCAGGCGCCGCGCAGGTCGGTCAGCGTCTTCTTCGCGTGATGGCGGACCGTCTTGTCCACCTTGAGCCAGAACTGTCCCATCGCGTCAGTTGCCCGCCTGTTCATGCGTGAAACAGCGGCTGGCCCGCTTTCAGTTCGGCGCTGATCATGTCCTGCACGATGCCGCGTACATACCAGTCCGGCAGCGGTTCGCCGCGCAGCAGCGAATCGCGCACGCGGGTTCCGCTGATCGAGTGGGCGTCGTCGGTCACGCCGCTTTCGTAGGCGCCGGTGGCCGGGTTGTAGCCGATGGCGTCGAAGAACACCGGCGTGACACCGGTGTCGCCCAGTTCGTCGAACAGCGCGCGATAGCTGCTGTCGTCGTAGAAGTCGCCGACACCAGCGTGGTTGCGACCGACGATGAAGTGGCTGCAGCCGATGTTCTTGCGGCACAGAGCATTGAATACCGCCTCGCGCGGGCCGGCATAGCGCGGGTAGGTGGCGAGTGCGCCGAGCAGCACCTTGCCGTTGGGGTAGATGCCGAAGTCGATCAGCATCTGGTAGCTGCGGATCAGCGGGCGCGGCAGGAAGTCGCCCGGCTTCTTCGGCCCGACCACCGGGTTGATGAAGAGGCCGTCGGCATTGGTGCGCTCCAGCGCCTCCAGTTGCAGGTGTTCGTGCACGCGGTGGCTGATGTTGCGGCCGTGGAAGGCCACCACCTTGCTCCAGCCCTTGTGCGCGAAGATGAAGCGGCTTTGCCGCGGCGTCAGTTCGAATTCGCGCCAGGGCGACGGACGCTCCTCGATCAGCGTGATGTCGCCGCCGACGAACCAGTCGCCGTTGCGCAGCACGCGCGCCACACCCGGGTGGTCGGACGAGGTGGTGCCGAAGGCGAGCTGCGACAGTTCGGCGAGGTCGTAGCGGTAGATCTGCGTCACGTCGAGCACCGCGTGGGCGTCGCCGCGGTCGTCGGTGAGCACCACGCGCTGGCCCGGCGACAGCCGACGTGCCTGCGCTTCGTCGACCTGCAGGATGAGCGGCACCGTCCACGCCGTGCCGTCGGGCAGGCGGTTGCGATGCAGCACGCTGTGCAGCGTATCGCGGTCCATGAAGCCAGTCAGCGGTGAGAAGGTGCCGACGCCGATCTGCTGGCAGTCGAGCAGTTCGGTGTCGCGCACCGCCAGCCTCGGCAGCGCGGCAAGATCATCGATGGCCGCTGCCGCACTGACGCGATTGACCAGCACGCCGCCATGCGGCTCGATCAGCAGCGAGGTCGGATCGGTGGGCGTGTAGACCAGCGTGTCCTTGTGCGCCGCCGGCAGGCGCTCGTTCAGCACGCGGAACTCGCGGATGAGCTTGACGATCATCGCCACGCAGCCGACAGGGTCCTTGCCGATCGCGGTCTCCGCCGCCAGTACCAGTCCGTCGGCGCCGTCGAGCAAGGTGTTGACCACGTCGTTCACCTCGGCCCGTGTGGGCTTGGGGGCGGTGATCATCGATTCGAGCAGATTGGTGGCGACGTACACCTTGCGCTTGCGCGCCTGACCGCGCGCGATGATGAGCTTCTGCAGCCGCGGAATGCGCTCGATCGGCTCCTGGCGCGACAGGTCGCCGCGGTCGATCAGCAGCGCGTTCGACTTCTCGGCGATCTCGTCCAGATTGATCAGGCCGTTGCGGCATTCGATCTTGGATATGAGGAAGGTGTCGTCGCCGACCAGCGCCCGCACCTGCTCCACGTCCGAACCGCGATTGGCGAAGGACAGCGCGACGTGGCGGATGCCGACCGAGCGGCCGTACTCCAGTGCCGCGATGTCCTTGGCCGTCAGTGTGTCGAGCGGGATGTCACGCTCGACGGTGACCGCCTTGTTCTGGCCGATCACGCCGCCGTGCAGCACGCGCATCGTCACTTTGGCGTCGTCGCGCGAAATCACCTGCACCAGCACCGAATTGAAGTCGATGCTGATGAAGTCGCCGACTTCCAGCTTGTCGATGACGTCTTCCGGGTAGAGGTTGAAGTTGAACGCGTCGCCGGGCACGCGCAGCTTGTGCGCATGCACGACGCTGTTTTCGCGTACGGCGATCTCGCCGTTCAGCATGTCGCCGGTGCGGATCTGCGCGCCCTCGGTGTCGAGGCAGATCGGCACCGCGGTGCGGCTGCGGATGTAGTCGATCACGCGCGGCAGGTCCTGCAGCTTGGTGTGCGACAGGTTGATGCGGAACAGATTGACGCCCAGTTCCTCCAGCCGTGCGAGCACGCGGTCGTTCAGCGATGCCGGGCCGAGGGTGCAGAGGATTTCCTTGTCGGTGGTGCTCATGTCGATGTCCTGTCTCGTGCAGTGGCCGAAGATGCGGCCCTGACTGTTGAATAGCAGGAGCCGTGCCACACCATTGCAATGACGTTTTCGTGACGGATTTGCGTATTTGCGCTGATGGGCGTGATGAAGTACCGCATGGGCTGTGCAATTGCGCCCAGTGGTGCGGGCGGCGCTGCGGCGATTGCCACAGTCGGGGCGCCGCCGGCTGCGGTCGACTGTGCGCAATGCCAATGCGGCAGTCATTCCATGCTGCGCAGGACTCATGCGGAGTGGACGTGCAGATGCCCACACCGGAAGGGCCGGTGCGGGTGCTGCTGCGGGACGAGGTGGGCGTCAGGCGACGCTGCGGACTGCCGTACGGGGACGCGCGACGTCGAGCAGGCCGTGCCGCTTGAGCTGGGTGCGCAGCACGTAGCGCGACACCGACAGTGCTTCCGCCGTATGGACCTGGTTGTGCCGGCAGGCTTCGAATGCAGTGCTTACCAGCAGCTTCTCGAGGGTATCGTGCAGCGTGGGGACGTGCAGCTCGACCAGACGCCGCAGGTCACCCGCGATGCGTTCGAGCAACTGCTCGGGTGTGTCGGCCAGAGATGTCGGAGATGGTTGCGCTGCGGGGGCGAGCGAAGCGTTGGCGAGGCGCAGGTCGTCGATGTCGACACGGCCGTCGCGGCTGACGATGAGCGCGTAGTGGACGACGTTTTCCAGCTCACGGATGTTGCCCGGCCAGTCATGCGCGACCAGCGCCTCGCGGGCGCGCGGTGTGAAACTGACGTCGGCAATGTCGAGCCGGCGCGCGTATTGCGCGGCGAAATAGTCGATCAGCGGCGGGATGTCTCCGCGCCGTTCGCGCAGCGGCGGCAGCTTGATCGGCGCCACATTGAGGCGGTAGTAGAGATCGGCGCGAAAGCGGCCGGCGTTCACCGCCCGCCACAGGTCCACGTTGGTGGCAGCGATCAGCCTTACGTCCACCGATATCGCGCTGCGCGAACCCAGGCGCACCACCTGCCGCTCCTGCAGCACGCGCAGCAGCTTCACCTGCAGCGCTGCCGGCATGTCACCGATCTCGTCGAGGAACAGAGTGCCGCCGTTGGCCGCTTCGAACCATCCGGCGCGCGCGTGCGAGGCGCCGGTGTAGGCACCTGCTTCGTGGCCGAACAGCTCGGCGTCGATCAGTGCTTCGCTCAGCGCGCCGCAGTTGACGGCGACGAAGGGGCCGGCGCGACCGCTGACCGCGTGAATGTGTCGTGCCACCAGTTCCTTGCCGGTGCCGGTCTCGCCGATGATCATCGCCGTCACTTCGCGTGCCGCGATCAGCTCGATGTCGGACAGCAGCGCGGTCGACGCCGGGTCCTCGAACACCAGCGCGGTGGCACGTATGGACAGCGCCATCTCCTCCGGTCGAGCGAAGGTGAGGCGCTTTCCGTTCTGCAGTGCGGCGTTCTGGCTCATCGGGCGGGGCGCGGTCCGGTTCAGCGGCGGGTGACGATCTGGTCGTAGATGCCGCCGTCGGCGAAGTGCGTCTTCTGCACCGCATCCCAGCCGCCCAGCTTCGCCTCGACCGTGAATGTGTTCACCGGCGGGAACTGCTTGGCGTACTTCTTCAGCGCCGTCTCGCTGCGCGGGCGGAAGTGGTGACGGGCAATGATGTCCTGGCCTTCGGCCGAGTACAGGTACTGCAGATAGGCCTCCGCCTGCCTGCGGGTGGCGCGCTTGTCGACCACCTTGTCGACCACGGCCACCGGGGCGGCCGCCTCGATTGACAGCGACGGATAGACGATGTCGAACTGGTCGCCGCCCAGTTCCTTGTCCAGCAGCACCGCCTCGTTCTCGAAGGTGACCAGAACGTCGCCGATGCCGCGCTGGGTGAAGGTGGTGGTGGCGCCGCGGCCACCGCCGTCGAGCACCGGCACGTTGGCGAACAGCTTGCTGACGAAGTCCTTGGCCGCCGCCTCGTCGTTCGCCTTGTTCAGCGCATAGCCCCAGGCGGCGAGATAGGTGTAGCGGCCGTTGCCCGAGGTTTTCGGGTTGGGCACGATGACCTGCAGACCGGCGCGGGTGAGGTCGGACCAGTCCTTGATCGCCTTCGGATTGCCCTTGCGCACCAGGAAAACGGTGGTGGTCGTGTAGGGCGTGGCGTCGTTCGGCAGGCGCTTTCGCCAGTCGGCCGACACCAGGCTGTTCTTCACCAGGATGTCGATGTCCGGCGACTGGTTCATCGTCACCACGTCGGCTTCCAGCCCGCCGATCACGGCGCCGGCCTGCTTGCTCGATCCGCCGTGCGACTGGTTCAGCGTCAGCGTCTCGCCCGACTGGGTCTTCCAGTGCGTGGCGAAAGCCGGGTTGATGTCCTTGTACAGCTCGCGCGACACGTCGTAGCTCACGTTGAGCAGTGTGGTCTGCGCCCGCACCGGGAGCGCAACGGTGACCAGTGCAAGCAGGGCGGCGGAAATCAGGGTTGTGCGGCGGGTGTGCATGATGGCTCCGGTGGAATCGAGAACACGCAGCCTAGGCAGTCGGGCAGGGCGCGTGAACCAACAAGAAACGATGTGCTTATCAGGGATTCGGGAATGCTGCGGCCGGCGCGGGATGACCGAGCGCATAGCCCTGGCCGAGGCGCACCCCGGCCGCGCGTATCCGGGCGAGCGTGGCGTCGCTGCCGATGCGGCGGACGATGAGCTCGATGCCGTGACGGGCGCAGGTCTTCGCGTGCTGCGGCAGATCGCGCAGCGTGTCGTCGCGCCCGGCGTCGAGCTTGACGAAATCCGGCCGGACGTGGCGCAGCAGTTCGTCCAGTTGCCCTGCGTTCAGCAGATTCACGCCGATGCGATAGCCGTTGTAGCGGTAGTTCAGCATCACGTAGGCCAGCATCGCGAAGTCGCTGGTCATGGCGTCGGGCGATTCGATGACCACCTTGCGGCGCTCGATCTTCAGCGCCGACAGCACACGTCCGAAGGCGCTGCCGTGGTCTTCGCCGACGGCCAGCATCAGGCGGCCGTGGACGTTCAGGAAGAGGCTTCCGGTGTCGCCTGGGCGACCAAAGTAGTTCAGCACATGAAGCGTCCGGCACAGGCGGTCGAGCTCTATCAGCGCGTCGTCCTCCGCCGCGTTGGCGAACAGGTTCCACGGCGACAGATCGCCGCCGGTGGCGTCGAAGGAGCGGACGAAGGCCTCATGACCGGCCAGCGCGCCATCGTCCAGCCGACGCAGCGGCTGGAACACGGAGGACAGGCTGCTGCGCATGAAGCGGCCGGCCACGCGACCATCGGGCGTCGCCCACAGTGGGTGATCGCCGTCGGCGATGCGCGGCAGCGCGCAAAGGTAGCGCTCGAGCGCCGACCGGGTGGTGTCGACGGTGTTCATGGTGTCTCCGGGAAGGGCAAGCGGCGCGCGAGTGTCATTCGACCAGCAGCCAGGTGCGGTAGAGCAGGGCGATGCCCAAGGCAAAGATCACTGCCGCCAGGAGTTTGTCGCCGAGCGGGAGCGGTTCGGGGGCCTCGGGGCGTTTTTCGGGCCGGCGCAGCCGGCGGCGTCCAAGGAAGTTCATGGCCACGAATCTATGCGGCCGACGTCAGCGGTCAAACCAATTAATCCTGCTGAGCTTATGCACATGCGTGACCTGACTGAGCTCGGACCGACCGCCACCACATGGCGTGGTCGATGCGCTAGCTGATTTTGCGCAAAGCATTTCGTGCATTCGTTCTGAAATTCAATTGGTTTGAGTGCGCCTGTACGACCGATAGATTGGCGTCACCGGGAGCGATGCCATTGCGTCCGCCCCGCTCCGGCCGATGCAGGGACCGCCCGCGAGGCGGCGTATCGCCGGTGTCGCCACGCCGAGGAGGAAGTCATGACTGCTGCAACTGCGGACGCCCTTGCGTCCTCACCCAGTGCGGCGGTGCTTCAAGCACCACCGCTTTCGATTGCCCGCGAGCGAGCCGAGCACGACGCGCTGCTGTACGCCGGCGGCATCACGCCGGACCAGGCCTGGGCACTGGTGTCGGCGGGCGACGCCGTACTGGTGGACGTACGGACCGCAGAGGAGCGCAAGTTTGTTGGTCACGTGCCCGGCAGCATCCATGTCGCCTGGGCGACGGGCACATCGATGACGCGCAATCCGCGCTTCGTCAAGGAACTGGAAGCCAAGGTTGGCAAGGACGCCGTCATCCTGCTGTTGTGTCGCAGCGGCAAGCGTTCGGCTGCCGCTGCCGAGGCCGCGGCGAAAGCCGGCTTCCGTCACGTGTTCAACGTGCTCGAAGGCTTCGAAGGCGAGTTGAACGCAGAGAGCCAGCGTCGCAACAGTGGCGGCTGGGTGGTCAGCGGCCTGCCCTGGCAACAGGACTGACGCATGGCGGTCGCTTTCGCGGCTGCGCTTTCAGAACCCGTATCGGAGATCCCGAATGACACTCAAGAAGGGCGGCCTCACGAGGGCGACCGATTCCGAAGGGTCGTGGCAGCTCGATCGCATCGTGTCCGAGCTGCACGACATCCGCACCCGCTGGCGTGGCGCGCAGCAGCGCACGACAGAGTGCGGCGCGCGCGAATTCCCGTCGCGCGAGGCGCTGCGCGATATCGCTGAGGCGCTGTGCGGTGCGCTGTTCCCGATGCGGCTCGGCCCGTCCGATCTGCATCAGGAAAGCGAGGACTTCTACATCGGCTACACGCTGGATGCCGCGCTCAACGCGTTGCTGCACCAGGTGCGGCTGGAACTGCGCTACGACGCGCGTCGTGCGGCATCTCCGCAGGCTGACGTCGACCTGCTCGCTCGCGCCATCGTTGCCGAGTTCGCACTGTCGCTGCCCGGCCTGCGTGCGCTGCTCGACACCGACGTGCTGGCGGCCTACCAGGGCGACCCAGCCGCGCGCAGCGTGGACGAGGTGCTGCTGTGCTACCCGGGCGTACTCGCCGTCATTCATCACCGCATTGCGCACAAGCTGTACGCGCTGGGCGTGCCGCTGGTTGCACGCATCATTTCCGAGGCCGCGCACTCGAGCACAGGCATCGACATCCACCCTGGGGCGCAGATCGGCGCCGGCTTCTTCATCGATCACGGCACCGGTGTCGTGATCGGTGAAACCGCGGTAATCGGCGAGCGCGTGCGGCTCTACCAGGCGGTCACGCTGGGCGCCAAGCGCTTCCCGGCAGACGAGGCCGGCACGCTGCAGAAAGGGCTGCCGCGTCATCCGGTGGTCGAGGACGACGTGGTCATCTACGCCGGAGCGACCATCCTTGGCCGCGTCACGATAGGACGGGGTTCCACCATAGGCGGCAATGTGTGGCTCACGCGCAGCGTGCCGCCCGGCAGCCAGGTCACGCAGGCCAATTTGCAGAACGTGCCGGTCGCGGCGGAACTGGTCGAGCCATGACAGCCCGGCACGGAAGGCCGACGCCACCTCTGGCCGAGGCGCTGACGCGGCGCTTCGGCCGTGCGGTGCGGCGGACGCGCGAATTGCGCGGCTGGTCGCAGGAGGTACTGGCAGAGCGCGCCGAACTCAATCGCTCCTACCTCGGCGAGGTCGAGCGCGGCAGCGCGATGCCCTCGCTCGCCACGGTGGTCAAGCTCGCGCTGGCGCTCGAATTGCCGGCCGGCGATCTGCTCGACGGCTGCGAACGCATGGACGAGCTGCCAGCTGCCGTGCAGCACACGATCGCCTGAACGGACGGACGACGAACCGATTGGTGGCTATAGCCGGTTGAACGCTGCATAGAAGAAATAGATATTTGCTTAGCAGTTTTTTGCATAACCCTCCCCCTTGCTAGGAGCCTTTCATGGCCGACACACCCGAACAGCTTGCGCTTGGCGACAACGCCGCCCGCCAGCTTGCCAACGCCACCAAGACCGTCCCGCAGCTATCGACCATCACACCGCGCTGGCTGGTTCATCTGCTGCAGTGGCTGCCGGTCGAGGCGGGCATCTACCGCGTGAACCGCGTCAAGAACCCGCAGGACGTGCGTGTCGCGTGCTCGCAGCGCGACGAAGCGGAACTGCCGCAGATCTTCGTCGACTACGACGAACAGCCGCGCGAGTACTTCCTGAATGCGGTCACCACCGTGCTCGACGTGCACACCCGCGTGTCCGACCTGTACAGCAGCCCGCACGACCAGATCAAGGAGCAGCTGCGTCTGACCATCGAAACGATCAAGGAGCGCCAGGAAAGCGAACTGATCAACAACCCCGAATACGGTCTGCTGGCCAACGTACACGACGACCAGCGCATTTCGACGCTGACCGGCGCGCCGACCCCGGACGATCTGGACGACCTGATCGGCAAGGTGTGGAAGGAGCCCGGCTTCTTCCTGACCCATCCGCTGGCGATCGCAGCTTTCGGCCGCGAATGCACGCGCCGCGGCGTGCCGCCGCCGACTGTTAGCCTGTTCGGTTCGCAGTTCCTGACCTGGCGCGGCCTGCCGCTGATCCCGTCAGACAAGGTGCCGGTCGAGGACGGCAAAACCAAGATCATCCTGCTGCGTACCGGCGAGAAGCGTCAGGGCGCGGTCGGCCTGTTCCAGCCGGGTCTGGCCGGTGAACAGAGTCCGGGCCTGTCGGTCCGTTTCATGGGCATCAACCGCAACGCGATCGCGTCCTACCTGATCTCGCTGTATTGCTCTCTGGCCGTGCTGACCGAAGACGCGCTGGCTGTGCTCGATGACGTGGAGATCGGCAAGTACCATGAGTATCCCGACACCTACAAGCAGTAACGTGAGCGGTCTGAGCTCACCGCTGCCGCCCGGCGCGCCGGACGAGTCGGTGCTGTCGCGCTTGGCCAGCGAGCTGTTCGCCGCGCTGCCCGGGCAGACGCCGCCTTCGTTCGATGCACCGCTGGCTGTTGCGCCGGCGCCGACACCGCAATCGCCAGTGCCGCCGGTCCCGGCCAGCGCGCCGTCGAGCACGGCTGCGGCGGCCGCGCCGGTCGCACCGCAGCACGGTCTGTCGCTGGGCGCCTCGTCGCCGAAGCTGGTACCGCACGCGACCGCGCAGAATCATGTGCCCGACGTGGCGGCCGACGCCTACCCGGTCGGCTCGCCGCGCGCGGGCGTTGCACAGGGCGTGCCCGAGGCCTACGCGGCAGCGCTGCCGCCGCTCGGTGGCGCGTCCGCCTTCCCGCAGCCGGGCGGTGCTTCGGCGCCGTCGTCGCCGTACTATTTCCTCGGCGAGGCGAGCGCGCTGCAGTCGGCGCCTGCACAGGTCGATGACCGCGTCAGTGCCCGGTCCTTCGGCCTGCCCGGCGACGACGCGCTGCGCGGGCTGCTGGCCGAGCCCTCACGCGAGGTGCAGCCGGCCGCGCCGTCGGCGCCGGCCTACTACTTCGTCGACAGCCAGGCGGCGCCCACGGTCGGTCACGCCGGCCGGGTGCCGAACGCCGACGCCGGCCGTTATCCGCCTTTCGACGTCAATGCGGTACGGCGGGACTTTCCGATACTTGCCGAGCGCGTGAATGGCAGGCCGCTGGTGTGGTTCGACAACGCCGCGACAACGCAGAAGCCGCAGGCGGTGATCGACCGGCTGGCCTACTTCTACGCGCACGAGAACTCGAACATCCACCGCGCGGCGCACGAACTGGCCGCCCGGGCAACCGATGCCTACGAGGCGGCGCGGCAGAAGGTGGCGCGCTTCATCGGCGCAGGTTCGGTCGAGGAAATCATCTTCGTGCGCGGCGCGACCGAGGCGATCAATCTGGTGGCCAAGAGCTGGGGTGCGAAGAATATCGGCGCCGGCGACGAAATCATCGTGTCGCACCTGGAACACCACGCCAACATCGTGCCCTGGCAGCAGCTGGCGGCTGAGAAGGGCGCGAAGATCCGCGTGATCCCGGTCGACGACAGCGGTCAGGTGCTGCTCGAGGAGTACAAGCGGCTGCTGAACGAGAAGACCAAGCTGGTGGCGGTGACGCAGGTGTCGAACGCGTTGGGCACCGTCGTGCCGGTGCAGGAGATCGTCGAGCTGGCGCATCGTGCCGGCGCGAGAACGCTGGTCGATGGCGCGCAGTCGGTGTCGCACATGCGGGTGAACGTGCGCGCGCTGGACACGGATTTCTTCGTGTTCTCCGGCCACAAGATCTTCGGCCCGACCGGCATAGGCGTGGTGTACGGCAAGCGCGACGTGCTGGAAGACATGCCGCCCTGGCAGGGCGGCGGCAACATGATCCAGGACGTCACCTTCGAACGCACGATCTTCCATCCGCCGCCGGCGCGTTTCGAGGCCGGTACCGGCAACATCGCCGATGCGGTGGGGCTGGGCGCGGCACTCGACTACGTCGACCGCATCGGCATCGAGAACATTGCGCGCTACGAGCATGACCTGCTGGTCTATGCCACGCACGCCATCCGCGACATCCCGGGCGTGCGCCTGATCGGTACCGCGGCCGACAAGGCCAGCGTGCTGTCCTTCGTGCTGAAGGGCTACACGACGGACGAAGTCGGCCAGGCGCTGAACGAGGAAGGCATCGCCGTGCGCACCGGTCACCATTGCGCGCAGCCCATCCTGCGCCGCTTCGGCCTGGAAACCACGGTGCGTCCCTCGCTGGCGTTCTACAACACCTGCGAGGAAGTCGACCGCTTCGCCAACGTTGTCCGGCGGCTGGCGGGGCAACGCAGGCGGTGAGCCTTGCGACTCCAGTGCAGCGGTCGGTGGGCGCGCGAATGGGCGCGCCCACCGCTGCCAAGCGGGTTATCGTTCCATTCGGACACGCGCTTCCGGATTCAGGCTCAAGCGTCGTATCGTGCGCGTTTACGTCCTGACGACCGGATTCAGCGATGAGTCTCACCGTTTTCTGTTTGTGCGCCGAGTGGTGTGGCACCTGCCGCGACTTTCGCGCGTCCTTCGACGAGGTAAGCGCAAAGCGTGCCGCCGACCAATGCCGGTGGGTGGACATCGAAGTACATGACGAGTTGCTTGCACATCTGGATATCGAGATCGAGAGCTTGCCAACCCTGATCATTCTTGATGACGACAGCGAGGTCCGTTTTGCCGGACCCATAGCGCCATTCCTCGAAGTTGCGATGCGCCTGTGTCGAAGCGCAGACGAGGGCGTTCTTCGTGCCGACCCGGGTGACGCACTGGTGTCACGAGCGCCTGCTCTTGTCTTGGCACTCACGGGTGGCTGACCTTCCGTTCTCGATGCTCGGCGTGCATCGAGAAGTCTGCTTGCCTATCGATTGCTGTTCCCGATGATGCAAAGCTTTGCAGATTAAGTTGGTTGGTTTGGGGCGGTGTGACACTTAGATTCTGCGGATCGCAACAGCCTGCGTTCCGCAGAATCAACATGACCCGCCTCACCCTGCACACCGCCGATACCGCACCCGAAGGAAGCCGTGCCCTCGTCGAGCGCGTGATCGCCAACAACGGCTTCCTGCCCAACCTGATCGCCGCGCTGTCGAACGCGCCGGTCGCGCTCGAAACCTATCTGACGGTGGGCGAGATAAACGGTCGCGCCAGCCTGTCGCTGGCCGAACGCGAGGTGGTACAGATCACCGCCGCCACCATCCACGGCTGCGACTTCTGCGTGGCCGGCCACAGCGCCATTGCGCTGAAGAAGGCGGGCTTCGACAAGGCGGCGGTGGTCGCGTTGCAGCAGGGGCGTCCGGTCGGTGATGCGAGACTCGACGCACTGGCTGCGTTCGCCCGCGAGGTCATTGCCACCCGTGGTGCGGTCAGCGATGCCGCGCTGGCGGAGTTTACCGGCGCCGGTTTCCTGCCCGCGCAGGCGCTCGAAGTCATCCTCGGCATCAGCCTGGCGACGCTGTGCAACTTCGCCAACAATCTGGCGCAGAGCCCGGTCAATCCGCAGCTCGAACCCTTCCGTGCCGGTGTGCTGACGGCATGAGCACGAACACTCACGGACGGCTGCCGGACGGCCTGCGCGACTGGCTGCAGCAACATGCGCCGGCACTGAACGACGGCACCTCCGACGACGAGGCGCTGCTGCCCGCGCTGGCCGCCGCCGGACTGTTCGCCATCGGTGTGCCGCAGTCGATGGGCGGAACCGGTGGCAGCACCGGCGACGCGGTCGAGGCCATCGCTGCGGTGGCCGAGCATTCGCTGACGGCTGCCTTCGTGTTCTGGGGTCACCGCGCCTTCATCGAATACCTGCTCGCCAGCCCGAACGCGGCGCTGCGCGAACGTCGGCTGCCGGCCTTGCTGGCCGGCGAGCACGCCGGCGCGACGGGCCTGTCGAACGCAATGAAATTCCTGTGCGGCATCGAATCGCTGCAGATCGAGTCCAGCCGCACCGGCGACGGCTGGCTTCTGGACGGCAAGCTGCCCTGGGTGACCAATCTGCGCAAGTCGGGTTTCGTGTTCGCGGCGGCGGTGTCGTCGCGCGAAGGCGAGCCGCCCTTCATCGTTGCGCTCGACGGTCGCCACGCCGGCGTATCGCGGACGGCCGATCTCGACCTGATCGCAATGCGCGGCAGCAATACCGCTGCGTTGAACATCGATGGCGCGCTGATCGACGCGTCCGACGTGATCGCGCCGGACGCGCGTGACTGGTTGCCGCGCGTACGCCCCGGCTTTCTCGGCTTGCAGTGCGGCCTGTCCATCGGCCTGGCGCGCGCCGCACTGGCCGCCGCGCAGGCGCGTTGCAGCAGTGCTCGCGCCACGCTGCAGGACGAACTCGACGCGGTCGGCGACGCGCTGGCCAAGCAGGTGGTGGCGCTGCTCGACGGCCTGGCTGCACAGCGCTTCGTCAGCGACGCCGCGGCGCTGTTCCGGCTGCGCATCGCACTGGCCGACACGGTGCAGCGCGCGGTGCAGCTCGAACTGCAGGCCAGCGGCGGTCGCGCCTATCTGGTCGATCCGCAGTTCGGCTTCGCGCGCCGCCTGCAGGAATCGGCTTTCGTGCCGGTCATCACGCCCAGCGTCACCCAACTGCAGGGCGAATTGCTGAAGCGCGCACAGGCGCAGGCGAGGGCGGCATGAACGCAGCGGTGCCCAAGGCGCTGCTGCGCCCGGAGCCGGCGGCGCTCGCCGCGCCGGTGTCCACGCTGCTGGCACGTGATCTGGCCTACGCCTATGACGGCGGCAGGCCGGTGTTCGGCGGTGTGTCGCTCGAGGTCCGGCCGCGCGAGATCGTCTGCCTGCTGGGTGGCAGCGGATGCGGCAAGTCTTCGTTGCTGCGCGTGCTGGCACGGCTGGAGGCGCCCGCCTCGGGTGACATCCACTTCCTCGGCGAGCCGCTGCGGGCGCCGCATCCGCGCGCCGCACTCGTTTTCCAGCAGCCGGGGCTGCTGCCCTGGCTTGATGCGGCGGGCAATGTTGGCTTCGGCCTCGACTTCGAGCATCAACCGCGACTGGCGGGCAGCGAGCGCGCCGCGCGCATCGAGCATGCGCTGTCCGCGGTGGGGCTGGCGGGACACGGACATCGCTATCCGGCGCAGCTGTCCGGCGGCATGGCGCAGCGCGTGGCCCTTGCCCGCGCGCTGGCGCGCGAGCCGCAGCTGCTGTTTGCCGACGAACCGTTCTCCGCACTCGACGCCATCACTCGCGCCGAGATGCAGGCGCTGCTGGTAGAGCTGGTGCATCGCTGGCACACCGCGGCGCTGCTGGTCACGCACGACATCGACGAAGCCATCCTGGTGGCCGACCGCATCCTGCTGATGGGCGGAACGCCTGGCCGCATCGTCCGCGAATGGACAGTGGATATCGAGCGCCCGCGTGAGGCGCAGCCTGCGGCCGTGACCGCCTTGCGGCTGGACATCCTGAACGCGCTGCAGGTGCTGCGCGCGCATTGAAACCAAGACCATCAGAAGAGGACATGACATGAACAAGGATGGGAAGCTGCATATCTGCGCTTCGTCCGATTGCGGTTGCGGGCTGACGCGCCGCGACATGCTGAAGCTGGGCGCACTGACGCTGGCCGGCGTGGCGGCGCCGCTGCTGCGTGCCGGTGACGCGCGTGCGCAGGCCTTCAAGGGCGACGACCAGCCGGTGAAGATCGGCTACCTGCCGATTACCGATGCGACACCGCTGCTGGTGGCGCACGCGCGCAAGCTGTTCGAGGCGGAAGGCCTGAGGACCGAGTCGCCGCGGCTGTTCCGCAGCTGGGCGCAGATCGTCGAGGCCTTCGTTGCCGGGCAGGTGAACGTGATCCACCTGCTGACGCCAGCCGCGCTGTGGGTGCGTTACGGCTCGAAATTCCCGGCGAAGATCGTCGCCTGGAACCATGTGAACGGTTCGGCGCTGACGGTCGATCCGTCGGTCTCGACCGTCGCCGATCTGGGCGGCCGCACGGTGGCCGTGCCCTTCTGGTACTCGATCCACAACATCCTGCTGCAGCAGGTGCTGCGCGCGAACGGTCTGACGGCGGTGACCAAGGCCAAGGAGGCGCAGCTGGCCGCGAACGAGGTGAACCTCATCGTGCTGCCGCCTGCGGAAATGGTGTCGGCACTGGCCGGCAAGTCCATCGCCGGCTACATCGTGGCCGACCCCTTTAACGCGCTGGCCGAAACCAAGGGCGTGGGCAAGGTGCTGCGCTTCTCAGGTGACGTGTGGCAGAACCACGCGTGCTGCGTCACCTTCCTGTCCGAGCGCGACACCAGCGATCGGCCGGAGTGGGCGCAGCGCGTTACCAACGCCATCGTGCGTGCCCAGCTGTGGACGCGCAGCAACCAGCTGGATACCGCCAAGCTGCTGTCGGCGGCAGGCGAGGGCAAGTACACACCGCACGCGCTGCCCGTGCTGTCCAAGGTGCTGGCTGCCACCGATTACGCCAGCTACGAGGCGTCGGGCGTGGTGAAGAACAAGGGCTGGTACCAACGCCGCATCGACTTCCAGCCCTATCCTTTCCCGTCCTATACCGAAGAGCTGGTGCGCGCGGTGAAGCAGACCCGGGTCGAGGGCGACACGAAGTTCCTCGATGCGCTCGATCCGGCCTTCGTCGCGCGCGACCTGGTCGATGACCGTTTCGTGCGCCGGGCCATCGACCTGGTCGGTGGGCCCTCGGTGTTCGGCCTTCCGGCCGACCTGCGGCGCAGGGAAGTCGTGCGGGTGTGATGAGCGCGCGTTTCATCCTCCCGCTGGCCGGCCTGCTGGGCGCGCTGCTGCTGTGGCTGGCCGGCTCGGCGTGGCTGGCGCATGGCATGCCGATCGCGGCCGATTTCGCGCCGGCGCCGTCGGCCGACGCGCTGTGGCAGCTGCTCGGCAGCGGCGAGCTGTGGCCGCACGTGCTCGTCAGCCTGAAGAGAGTGGCGGTCGGACTGCTGCTGGCTGTCGTCATCGGTGTGCCGCTCGGAGTGCTGACCGGGCTGTCGCGCCGGTTCGCCCAGGGCACGACGCCGCTGTTCCAGTTCCTGCGCATGGTGTCGCCGCTGTCCTGGATGCCGCTCGCGGTGATGGTGCTGGGCGTCGGTGACGCGCCGGTCTACTTCCTGCTGGCCTTTGCCGCGGTGTGGCCCATCCTGCTCAATACCGCGTCCGGCGTGGCGCAGCTCGATCCGAACTGGCTGCTGCTGGCGCGCAGCCTGTCGGCCACCCGGCGCGAGACGGTGCTGCGCGTGGTGCTGCCCGGCATCACCGCGCACATCCTGACCGGCGTGCGACTGGCGATCGGCATCATCTGGATCGTGCTGGTGCCGGCCGAAATGCTGGGCGTGTCGGCCGGACTGGGCTATTTCATTCTCGACACGCGCGACCGGCTGGCCTACTCGGAACTGATGGCGGTCATCGTGCTGGTCGGTGCGCTCGGTTACGCGCTCGATCACCTGGCGCGCAGCGCGCACGCCCGCTGGCTGCACCGCTGAGCGCAGGCGCCGCTGTGCCGTACACCTGCGGCCGCCCGGAGGGGCGGTCGTCTGTCATGATGGCGGCACGCCGCCGGCATCGATGAGCGGCCTGCCCGAAATCTTCCCCGAGCCTGCCATGCATCCGCTTTCCCGCCTGTTCTCGCACGCGCGCAACTACCGCCGCGAGGTGCGCATTGCCTCGCTGTATTCCGTTCTCAACAAGTTCTTCGATGTGCTGCCGGAGGTGCTGATCGGCGTTGCGGTCGATGTGGTCGTGAACCAGAAAGCCAGCTTCCTCGCGCGCGTCGGCATCGTCGAGCCGAAAGACCAGCTAGTGCTGCTGGCGCTGATCACGGTGGTCGTGTGGGTCGGCGAGTCGCTGTTCCAGTACCTGTACGACGTGCGCTGGCGCGACCTCGCGCAGAACCTGCAGCACGACCTGCGCATGGAGGCCTACCGCCACGTGCAGAAGCTGGACATGGCCTATTTCGAGCGCAACCGCAGCGGCAATCTGCTGGCCGTGCTGAACGAGGACATCAACCAGATGGAGCGCTTCCTTAACGGCGGCGCCAACGACCTGATCCAGGTGTTCGTCGGCTCGCTGATGGTGGGCGGCGTGTTCTTCGTGCTGACGCATGAGCTGGCCTTCCTCGCGCTGGTGCCGGTTCCGCTCATCCTGTACGGCGCCTTCTGGTTCCAGCGCCGGCTGGCGCCGCGCTACGGCGCGGTACGCGAGGCGGCCGGCGCGCTGGCGGCGCGACTGAACAACAACATCCAGGGCATCGCGACGGTGAAGGCCTACGCCGCGGAGGAGTACGAGGCCGGCCACATCGAACAGGGATCGGACGACTACCGCGTAAGCAACGGCGAGGCGATCCGGCTGTCGGCGGCGATTACGCCGGTCATCCGCATGGCCATCCTCGCGGGCTTCACGGTGACCCTGCTGTACGGTGGTTTCATGGCGCTGAACGGCGACATCGGCGTCGGCAGCTATTCGGTGCTGGTGTATCTGACCCAGCGCCTGCTGTGGCCGCTGACCCGGCTGGCCGACCTGACCGATCTGTATCAGCGCTCGATGTCGTCGATCGAGCGGGTGATGAACCTGCTGCAGACGCCGGTGAACATCGCTTACGAAGGGCGGTCGCTGCAGCGCGCCGAGGTGCGCGGCGAACTGGTGTTCGAGAACGTGTCCTTCGCCTACGACGGAACGACCCGACCGGCGCTGGACCGCATCGACCTGCGTATCGATGCCGGCCGCAGCGCGGCTTTCGTCGGCAGCACCGGCGGCGGCAAGAGCACGCTGATCAAGCTGCTGCTGCGCTTCTACGAGCCGCAGCAGGGCAGGGTGCTGCTCGACGGCATGCCGGTCAGTGAACTGAATCTGCAGGACCTGCGGCGCGCCATCGGCTATGTTGCACAGGACACCTTCCTCGCCGATGCGTCGGTGGCGCAGAACATCGCCTACGGCATGCCGGACGCCACGCGCGAGGCGGTGATCGAGGCGGCGAAGTCGGCCGAGGCGCACGACTTCATCACGGCACTCCCGCAGGGCTACGACACGCCGGTGGGCGAACGCGGCCTGCGCCTGTCCGGCGGCCAGCGGCAGCGGCTGGCGCTGGCGCGCGCGATCCTGAAGAACCCGCCGATACTGGTTCTGGACGAAGCCACCTCGGCGGTGGACAACGAAACCGAAGCGGCGATACAGCGCTCGCTGGACCGGCTGGTGGTCGGCCGCACGACGCTCATCGTCGCGCACCGGCTGTCTACCGTGCGGCACGCCGACGCCATCCACGTGATCGATGGCGGACGCATCGCCGAATCCGGCACCCACGACCAGCTGCTTGCGCTCGATGGCACCTACGCCTCGCTGTGGCGGCTGCAGACCGGGGAGCGACCAGCGCATTGCGTCCGGTCTCTTCCTTGATCGAAGTCAGGTTCCGCTCGTTACGGCAGGCCTAAAAAAGAAAGAGGCGGCGCGTCGACGCGCCGGCCGCGGCGGCTCCGCATCCGGGCTGCCGACTCTTCCTTGCCGACGGAGCCTGTCATGCCATCCATACTACTTTCCGCGTTCCGCACGTCCTTCGGTCGCACACTGTCGCGCGCCGGTGTCGCTCTGCTGTTGAGTGGCGCCGGTCTGAGCGGCGCTGCGCAGGCCGCGCCGGACGACACCTTCCGCAGCTGGAGCTATGTGAGTCTGCCGGGTGGCGGTCTGCTGTCGGACGGCCAGCCGTGGAACGGGGACACGTCGCTGTGGAGCGGCGCCAGTTCGGCCTGGCTCGATAACGACAATCACGCGCGCTCGCAGATCGGTTTCGAGGACGGCCAGCTTGCCGCGAAGATCGAAGTCAGCGCCCGGACGCCGGTCAATGGTCATGTCTATTCGGAGCTGTTTTACCGCGACGAGGGCTTCGTCTGCGATGCTGATTCCTGTGGAACAGCCGTGCCGCTGCCGGTGTCGTTCGCGGTGAATCTGCACCAGAACGGGCAGTTCACCGCGGGCAGCGCCAATTTCAGCGTGTCCTATGCACTGTGGTCGGCGGGCGCCTTCCACAGTTTCCACTTCGCGGTGCAACAGGGCGAGGGGCCGCTCGAACCCTACGGCTGGTTCTCCACCGAGAACCTGACGACCGGGCAGTCGACGCTGGAACCGCTGATGATTGCCGGGCCGTCGGGCCAGCCGGTGTTCAATCCCTTGTTCAACCTGGTGTGGGAAGACGACGACCAGGACGGCGTGTACAACTTCGCCTATGACCTCAATTTCACGGCCGCCACCCAGGGTGTGGACCTGAGGGAGGATCTGTTCATGTCCGCCTACGTCTACGGTACGGATGACGGCCAGTTCTTCGATTCATTCAATTCCTTCCACGCCACCTGGACGCCTGAGGCCGGTGCCGCGCTCTATGGCGGTGGCGGACGCGCGGTCGTCGGCCCGGTGCCGGAACCTGATGTCTGGGCGCTGATGGCGGCGGGACTGGGAATGGTGGCAGCCCTCGGCCGCGTGCGCCGCCGCGAAGTCGACTGATCGATCGCGTATGACGCTCAACCGCCAGCGGCGAGCAGGCTGTCCACTGCCACCGCGGCGTGCTTGCGCAACTCGGGTATCGCGGTGGCTTCCCAGAACTGGGCACGCAGCAGCGGTCCGACGTAGTACAGCCCGTCCACGCTGCGTCCGCGTGCGTCGATGGCCCGGCAGCGGGCGTCGACCATCAGGCCGAGCTTGAGCGGATCCTGCGTCATCAGACCGCTTTCCAGCAGACGGTGCAGCAGCGGTGCGCGCTGGGCGTCGATGCGGTGACCCGGGCCGGTGCAGTTGACGATGCGGTCGAACTGCTGCGCCTGCGGACCGCGGCGGGCGTCATCCCAGCGTACTGTCACGCCACCCTGATCAGCCGCGGCAGCGCGCAGCCGTCCGGCGGCGACGGTGAGGCGACCGTCCTGCAGCAGCGCGTTCATCGCGTTGAAGGGCTCAGGAGCGGTGCGGTGTCGCAGCACCTCCCAGTGCGGCCGTACATGGCGCACGAAGCGCCGCTTCTCGCGCTCGTCCAGGCTCTGCCACAGCGCTGGCGTCAGGGCGCGCAGCGAGCCGATCACGTCGCGCCAGTCGACGCAGGCACGCTCGGCTCGGGCAACCGCTGCGCGCACGAGGCGGGTCAGCACACGCGCGCTGCGCGCCTGCAGCAGCGCCTCGCGGTCGAGCGGGATGGTGGCTGGCGGTGCGTCCTGGGCACGGTGCGAGCGCGGCAGCAGACCACGACGCGACAGGGCGGTGATTGGGCCGCGGTGGCCGCGCCGTGCGAGATCGACCACGACATCGAGCATGGTCAGACCGCTGCCGAGTATCAGCACGCGCTCGTCGGGGCCGATGTGCTCGACGGCGCCCGACCACGGGTCGTTGATGTAGGCCGCACCCAGCGCATCCAGACCGGGCAGTGGCGCGACCGGACTCAGGTGCCCCATGGCGAGGATGACGGCATCGGCGTCCACCGTCGTATCGCCAGACAAGTGCAGGCGGAAGCCGCCTGCGAGACACCGCTCGATGGCATCGACCCGCGCGGTGCGGATGTCGAGGCGGCCCGGATGGGCGTCGGCGGCCTGGCGCAGACGCTGCTCCAGGTACTCGCCATACAGCATCCGCGGCACGAAGGCGCTGGCGCGATAGCGATGTCCTGTCTCGTCGAGGTAGCGGACGAAGTCACCTTCCTGCGCCGGGTCCATGCCGAGGCGGCCGGCCGGCACGTTGAGCAGGTGCAGCGGCGAACGGGTGCCGTAGGCCAGACCGCGGGCAACCGGGCCGGAAGCGTTGATCAGGCTGACCTGCCAGCCGTCGCCGCAGCGGGCGAGGAACTGACAGGCGCAGGCCGTGCCGCTGAAGCCGGCACCGATGATGACAAGCGTGCGCACGCGGAAACCTTTCACCAGGAAGGCCGAAGCAGACGGGTGCTCCGGCGTACCCGGCGACTATAGCGTCCGCCGCCTTGCGTTTCCGTGACGCGGAACCGCGGCGCAGGCCGCGGCCGTGATGCAGTTCCCGACTGGGCTCAGGCCGCCAGCCGTGACAGCGCGTTGCGTATCTGCGACCGGCTGCGCGCGCTGTAGACGACCGGCAGTCCGTGCTGGCTGGCAAGCCTGCGTACGCGCGCGGCCATGCCGTGATTGACGTGGTCGATCAGCAGCACGATGCCGCGCAGGTCGCGCGGCAGCGGCTGGTGGTGGTCGGCGGCGCGGCGGCCGCTCCAGTGATGCAGGCGGTCGACGCCGGCTTCGCGTGCCGAGTCGGCGAACTGATTGGGGTGGTCACCGCCGACGACAAGGATGGCCATTTGATGCACTCCGGATTGCGATGGCTCGACCTTACGGGCGGCTCGCAGCCCGGGGAACTGAATTGTTCTGCGCTGCTTCTTCTGCACAGCTTTGCCGCAGGATGCATATGCGCGCCGCGATGGAGGACGAAAAAAGGCCCGGCAGAAGCCGGGCCTTGTCGCTGTCGCAGCCGTCGCTTACTTCGGTTGCGGCGTAAGGCGCAGATAAGGACGCACCGCCTTGTAACCGGCCGGGAAGCGACGCGCGATCTCGTCCGGGTCCTGCAGCGAGGGCACGATGACCACGTCGTCGCCGTGCTTCCAGTTGCCCGGGGTGGCTACCGAGTGCTTGTCGGTCAGCTGCAGCGAATCGATCACGCGCAGCACTTCGTCGAAGTTGCGGCCGGTGCTCGCCGGGTAGGTGATGATGAGGCGCACCTTCTTGTTCGGATCGATGATGAACAGCGAGCGCACAGTCAGCGTGGCATTCGCGTTCGGGTGGATCATGTCGTACAGCTCGCTCACCTTGCGGTCGCCGTCGGCGATGATGGGGAAATTCACCGTGGTGTTCTGGGTGTCGTTGATGTCGGCGATCCAGCGCGTGTGCGACTCGACCGGATCGACCGACAGTGCGATGGCCTTGACGCCGCGCTTGTCGAATTCACCCTTGAGCTTGGCGGTGAGGCCCAGTTCGGTGGTGCATACGGGCGTGAAGTCCGCCGGATGCGAGAACAGCACACCCCAGCTGTTGCCGAGCCATTCATGGAAACGTATGCGGCCGGCGCTGGAATCCTGTTCGAAGTCGGGGGCGATGTCGCCCAGTCTGAGAGTCATGATGTGGTCCTTTCATTCAAGAAGTGCAGGGTCTGCTGGCGTCGGGTGTCGGTTGCCGTCGTCGGGGGACGGCGCACGTCAATGCTCGCCCGAATGCTTCGGCGTGCAGCGGCATCAAAGCGTCGCCCGCGACTGGCGTCGAAGCTTTGCCAGCCAGCCGTGCCGGCGCGGGGCCGGTTCGTTTCCTTCCGCGAAGCTGCCCAGCGGAAGGTCACGTTGTGCATGATGCATCAGTCGGAACAGGCGCAGGCATTGCGGCCAGGCGCCCTGATGAACGGTCGGGTCGATATTGCCCAGCGCGCTGGTCAGCAGCAGTCGGCTGCCCCACCTCTCGGCCCACTGGCTGGCAGTGACCAGACGCATGTCCGGATCGTCGGCGTTGGCGATCACCAGCGAGGTGAAACCCAATGTCGTCTGCGGCAGCAGTCCGGAGATCGAAGGCTTGCGGGGTATCGTCTCTTCACCCTCGACCAGCGGACCGTCGGCACCGTAGCGTTCGGGGTCGGCGGGTGTCACCAGCAGCGCGCCGGCGACGCGATCGGTCCGGTCGGAGGCGGCCATGATGGCGGCGAGGCAACCGAAGCCGTGCGCGATGAGCCAGACCGGGCCGGCCGAGCGGGCGATTGCCTGCTTCACGCGACCCGTTCTGTGTGCCAGCACCGGTGAACTCCACTCGTCGTGCGGCACGCGGCGCGCCTGGGGCAGTTCGTCTTCGAGCCATGACAGCCAGTGTCCCGGCGGCATGCCCTGAAGTCCGGGAATAATGAGGACGGTGGATGTCATGGCGATGCGCTGCTCGCGATCAGCTGCCGATGCGGGCGATCGACACTTCGGTCGACTTCACCAGCGCGACCACTTCGACGCCCGGCTTCAGGCCCAGCTCGTCGACCGAGCGCGTCGTGATGACCGAGGTGACGATGCCGGCCGGCGTGTCGACATCGACTTCGCTGACCACGTCGCCGCGGACGATCTCCTTCACTTTGCCCTTGAACTGATTGCGTACATTGATTGCGGTGATGGCCATGGTGCTTCCTTTCAGATTGCGAACGAAATATGGGCGATGCCCGGTGTCCATGCGTCCGGTGACGCATGGGGGGATTCGATGGGCGGCGCACTGAGCACGCGCGAAAGGATGCGTGCCTCGTAGGCCGAAAAGCCGTTGCTGGCGCGCTCGCGCGGCCGGGCGAGGCGGACGTCGAGGTCGAGCGCAATCGCGCCGTCCTCGATCAGCAGCACGCGGTCGGCCAGCGCCACGGCCTCCTGCACGTCGTGCGTGACCAGGATGGCGGTAAAGCCCTGTTCCAGCCACAGCGACTCGATCAGTTGCTGCATCTCGATACGGGTGAGCGCGTCGAGCGCGCCCAGCGGTTCGTCCAGAAGCAGCAGGCGCGGCGAGTGCACCAGTGCGCGGGACAGCGCGATACGCTGGCGCTGGCCGCCGGACAGCTGGGACGGCCAGTCGCGTTCGCGGTCGGCCAGGCCGACACGCGCCAGCACCTCGCGGGCACGGCGGCGGAAGGCTGGTGTGAGGCCCAGTGACACGTTGTCGAGCACGCGCTTCCATGGCAGCAGACGCGCTTCCTGGAACATGATGCGCACGTCGTCGGCGCCGCCGTCTATCGACAGTTCGCCTTCGCTCGCGTGGTCGAGGCCGGCCAGCAGGCGCAGCAACGTGCTCTTGCCGCAGCCGCTGCGGCCGACGATGGCGACGAATTCGCCCGGACGGATGTCGAGGTCTATGCCGTGCAGCACCTGGCGGTCGCCGAAGGCCTTGCCGATGCCGCGCAGCGTGACGGCCGCGCCGTTGATCACGCGTTCGGCAGCGCTGACTTCGCTGTTCTCTTCCGGTGAGAAGTACATGGTCGGGCTCCTCAACGGGTCTGGTAGTTCGGGTGCCATGACAGCCACACGCGTTCCAGCGAGCGGGCCAGCAGATCGGCCAGCTTGCCGAGCAGCGCGTACAGCAGGATGCCGACCAGCACCACGTCGGTCATCAGGAACTCGCGCGCATTCATCGTCATGTAGCCGATGCCTTCCTGCGCCGAAATGGTTTCCGCGACGATCAGGATGACCCACATGAATCCGAGCGAAAAACGCACGCCGACGAGGATGGACGGCAGCGCGCCCGGCAGGATGATGTCGCGGTAGAGCGCCCAGCCGCGCAGACCGTAGGAGCGGCCCATCTCGATCAGGCCGGCGTCGACAGAACGGATGCCGTGGAAGGTGTTGATGTAGACCGGGAAGAACACGCCCAGCGACACCAGGAAGAGCTTGGCCGTCTCGTCGATGCCGAACCACAGGATGACCAGAGGGATCAGCGCCAGCGGCGGAATGTTGCGGATCATCTGCACGGTGGTGTCGAGCAGGGTTTCGACCCGTTTCCACGAACCGGTGGCGAGGCCGAGCAGCAGGCCGAGGCCACCGCCCAACGCGAAGCCGGACAGCGCGCGCTGCGCGCTCACCAGCACGTGGCGCCACAGTTCGCCGCTGACCGCCAGCGTCCAGAAGGCTTTCAGCACGTCGAGCGGCGCCGGCAGCACGCGGCTGGACAGCCAGCCGGTCTGGGCGGCGATCTGCCAAAGCACGACCAGTGTGACCGGCAGGCTCCACGGCAGCAGTTTCTGCCACAGGCGCGAGGCCAGCGACGCAATGGGAGAGGTATCTCGGGTACTCATGTCGTGTCGTCAGGAATAGATGGAAGGTTCGGGCACGGTGTCGTCGAGCACCCAGCGGCCGATGTCCTGCAGCTTGTAGTCGAGGTTGTCGTGCAGCGTGTGCACGCGCACGTTGCGCCAGTACCGGTCGTGGCCGTAGCGGGCGGCGGTGGCGCGTGCGCCCATCAGCTCGAAGATGCGCGACGTCACATCGAGCGCGGCGCGGCCGGCGGCGATCTTGGCCTGCCAGATCAGCAGGGCGACCTTGCCGCGTTCGCGCGCGCTCAGTGCGTCGCCACGTTCCCATGCCTGCTGCAGCGCCTGCTCGGCCTGGACGGCCAGCGCCAGCGCGCCGCGGTAGCCGATCCACAGTTCGGCGAAGCGCACCTGACCGTAGGGATCGTCGGCGGCGCGCGCCACGCCGCTGGAGAACCACGGGCGCGCCTCGTGCTGCACATAGTTCCACGCGGCGCGCAGCGCGCCCTGCGTGTTGCCGAGATAGATCTCGGTCAGGATGAGCTGCGACACCAGCGTGCGCAGCGTCGCTCGTGGCGTACCGCGGGTGCCCGGCGGGCCGAGGATTTCGTCCGTCTCGACGCGCACGTTTTCGAAGGTGACGCTGCCGCTGTCGGTCTGGCGCTGGCCGAGGTTGTCCCAGTCGTCGTGCACCGTGATGCCGGCACGATCGGCTGGCAGGCTGATGAACACGCGGTCGGCCGGATCGTCGCCGCGCGGCGCGGTCACGTTCAGCATGTCTGCGCCGGTGGCCCCGGAGCAGAAGGACTTCACGCCGTTGAGCACCAAGTGGTCACCTTCCGGCGTGAGCCGGATGCGTGTGTCCAGACCGTTGGTGGCATTGCCCCAGAACCAGCCTTTCGCCACCGTATCGCCGAGCAGGCGGGCCTGCTGCGCCGGGTTGGCGAACAGCCGCACACTGGCCACCTGCAGGTGCTGGAAGCCGAACAGGTGGGCGAGCGAACTGTCGGCTTCGGCGAAGCGACGGACGATGGCGTAGATCTGCGGCCAGGGCAGTTCGGCGCCGCCGAATTCCGCTGGTACCGCGAGCGTGAGCAGGCCGCTGTCGCGCAGCAGCTGGCGTTCGGTCCAGGCGGTGCCGCCGGCGCGGTCGCGCTCGGCGGCGGTGGCTTCGAGCCCGCGTGCTGTCCGTTCGACCGCTTCGGTGTGAGCACCGAAGTCTCGGTCGAACAGGTGGTCAGCCTCGCTGCGTTCGAGCTGGCGGGTGGTGTCCGGAGCATTCATCGATGTCGCCTCAGAGCGCGGGTTTCCAGACCGGCACCGCGGTGGCATTCACCTTGCGCGGCAGCAGGCCCTCGCGGGTGAAGGTGTCGGCGATGGCCTGCTGTTCCTGCAGCCGCTCCGGCTGCACCAGGCGCACGTCGTAGCTGCGACGGCCGTTGGCCTGTTCGACCGTGGCTTCATCCAGACCCCACACCGGTGCCAGCAGCGCGGCCGCATCCTTCGGACTCTGCTTCACCCACTTGCCGGTTTCGGTGAGCGCGTCGTGGATCACCTTGATCACGTCCGGCCGTGCCTGCGCGAAGGGTGTGGAGGCGAGGTAGTAGCGCTGGTACTGGGCGAGGTTCGTTCCGTCGGCCAGCACGCGCACCTTGGCCTGGCGCTGCACGGCCGACAGGAAGGGGTCCCACACCACCCAGGCGTCGACGCTGTCGCGCTCGAAGGCGGCGCGGCCGTCGGCCGGCGCGAGGTAGGCGGGCTGGATGTCCTTGAAGCTCAGTCCGTTCTTCTCCAGCGCGGCGATCAGCAGGTAGTGCACGCCGGCGGCCTTGGCGAAGGCGACGCGCTTGCCCTTCAGGTCAGCCACGCTGCGGATCGGCGAATCGGCCTTGACCACGATGGCCTGGGCGGTGGGCGAGGGCGCCTCCTGTGCGACATAGGTCAGGTTGGCGCCGGCGGCCAGAGCGAACACCGGTACGGTGTCGGCGACGTCGGCCGACACGTCGACGCTGCCGACGTTCAGCGCCTCGAGCAGCGGAAGACCGCTGGCGAATTCGTGCCAGCTCACCTTGACGCCCAGCGGCGCGAGCTTCTGTTCCAGCGTGCTGCGGGTCTTCAGCACGGTGATCAGCGTCGATGACTTCTGGTAGCCGATGCGTACGGTGGTCGGCTTGTCCTGTGCGAATGCGCCGCCGACCGAAAGGGCCGGCAGCAAGGCTACGAGTGCCTTCAAGGCGTTGCGGCGAAGTGTGAAGCGAGTGTTCATTGCAAGGTTCTCTTTCTGGTGTTTTCCGGGTACCGAGTGCGGCGCACGTCAGACGACTTGCGCGCCCTCTAGGATTTCGAGAATCGTGTTGCGGGCATCGGCCAGCGTCTGCGAACGGCGATGACGCGGGCGTTGTTCGGTAATCGTCACTTCGTCCAGCGCACGACCGTTCCCCATCACCACAACGCGGTCGGACAGCCAGGCCGCTTCGTCGACGTCGTGGGTGACCAGCAGCAGCGTCGTGCCGTGTTCGCGGGCGATGGCCAGCAGCAGCTCCTGCAGCTTCATCCGCGTGAAGGCATCGACCGCGCTGAAGGGCTCGTCGAGCAACAGCAGGCGCGGCCGGTTGAACAGGCCGCGGGCGATCGCCACCCGTTGCGCCATGCCGCCGGACAGCGCTTTCGGCAGCGCGTCGGCCACCTGCGCCAGTCCCACTTCCTCCAGCAGCGAAAACACATGCGGGTCGCTCGCACGCCGGGCGTCGGCATCGAAGCCGACGTTCTGCGCGACGGTGAGCCAAGGCAGCAGTCGCGGCTCCTGGAAGATGAAGCCGATGTCGCGGTGGATGCCGTGCTGCGCTTGACCGTTGAGCCGCACCTGTCCATCGTGTTCGCGGTCCAGGCCGGCAACGATGCGCAGCAGGGTGCTCTTGCCGCATCCGCTGGCGCCGACCAGGCTGACGATCTCGCCGGCTTCCAGTTCGAGCGAGAAGTTGTCCAGCACGAGCCGATCGGCAAAGCGCTTGGTGCGCACATGCACATCGAGCAATGCAGTCATCGTGCGCCCCTCAGGCCAGTCGGGTTTCGAGGGCATCGCGCCAGACCAGCGCGCGCTTCTCGAGTGATTTGAGAACGCTGTCCGACAGCTTGCCGAGCACCGCGAGCAGCAGGATGGCCGCGAGCACGATGTCCGGTCGCGAGGTTTCGCGGCCGTCGGTCAGCAGATAGCCCAGGCCGCGGGTGGCGGCGATCAGTTCGGCCGCGACCAGGAACATCCAGGCCAGGCTCAGGCCGACGCGCAGGCCGGTGTAGAGGCTTGGCAGCGACGCCGGCAGCAGGATGCGGCGGACCAGCGCGCTTCGGCTCAGACCGTAGACCTCGCCCAGTTCGACCAGCTTGCGGTCGACATTGCGCAGGCCCGACAGCAGGTTCAGATAGACCGGAAAGAAGGCGCCGATCGCGATCAGCGTGATCTTGGGCGTTTCGTCTATGCCCAGCCACAGCAGCAGCAGCGGTACCCAGGCCAGGCTGGGCACGGCGCGCAGCGCCTGGAAGGTCGGGTCGAGCAGCGCTTCGGCACGGCGGTCCAGCCCGACCACGACGGCGGCAACCACCGCCAGCGAGGCGCCGATCGCAAAACCACCGGCGACGCGGGCGATGCTGACGCCGATATGCGACGCCAGGCCGCTGCCCAGGTCGAACAGCGTGCGCACGATTTCGCTCGGCGCAGGGAACAGGTGGGCGGCCAGCACGCCGCTGCGCACCAGCACTTCGAAGGCGAGCAGCGCGAGCGCGGGCAGCACCCAGCCCAGCGCCGGGTGGGGACGCCCGGCGCGACCGGCGGGGACGGCCGGCCGCGCGGACGACACCGTCGCCTGGAGGGAGGAGGTGCGGGCAGCGGTGTTCATGGCATCAGTCCTTGGCTGCAACCACGGCGGCGGCGTGGGTCGGGTCGATCAGTTCGGTCACCACCTTGGCGACGTCGGTGCCTTTGCGCACCAGTTCCTCCTCGACCAGGATGGGTGCTGCGGCGCGCAGCGCGTCGTGGTGTTCGCGGCCGATGCGCGGATTCGAAAAATCGGTGCGCTTCAGTTGCGCCTGGGCCACCGCCAGGTTCAGTTTCGCCTCCTCGGCCAGCAGCTTCGCGGCGTCGTCCGGATTGGCGATCACCCAGCGGCGGGCGCGCTCGTAGGCGGCGATCACCGTCTTAACCTGCTGCGGATGTGCCTTCAGGAACTTCTCCGACACGTTCAGGAAGCCGTAGGTGTTGAAGTTCACATTGCGGTAGATGAGCTTCGAGCCGGCTTCCAGTTCGCTCGCGGCGAGATGCGGATCGAGGCCGGCCCAGGCGTCAACGCGCTTCTGTTCGAGCGCGACGCGGCCATCCGGATGCTGCAGGTGGACGATCTCCACGTCGTTGCGCGAGAGCCCGGCCTCGTGCAGCGAGCGCAGCAGGAACAGATAGGGGTCGGTGCCCTTCGTGGCGGCGACGCGCTTGCCCTTCAGCTCGGCCACCGATCTGATGGTTGAATCCTTGGGTACGGCGAGTGCGGTCCACTCTGGTCGCGAATACACATAGACCGAACGGATCGGGTTGCCGTTGGCGCGGCTCAGCACGGCGGCCAGGCCGGCGGTGCTGCCGAAGTCGATGGCTCCGCTGTTGAGGAATTCCAGCGCGCGATTGCTGCCCTGGCTCAGCGTCCATTTCACCTCGATGCCGGCCGGCTTTACGGCCTCTTCCAGCCAGCCGAAGCGCTTCAATACCAGGCTGGTCGGCGAGTAGTAGGCGTAGTCGAGGCGGATTTCCTTCGGCGCGTCGCCAGCGGCGAAGCCGGTCAGCGGCAGCGTGGCGGCGAGCAGGCTTGTGATCAGCAGGCGGCGGTTGCGGGAACGTGCAGTGCTCATGGTTTTCCTTTTGTGCGGTCCGGAGGGTGGTCGCGCTGTGTCGCGCGTCTGAAGGTCATCCTAGGGGTGGGGGATGCGCACTCAAACCAATTAAATCTGCGCTGCATTTGCGCATGCACGCTGCGGAGTTTTGCCGTTCGAGTGATAAGCGGATCGACGTCGGGGCAAGGAAAAAGGCCATCGCCCCGGTGTGGGACGATGGCCTTCAGGGTGCTGCGACGCAGGGTGTCAGCTCGCCGATGCAGCCGGCACGTAATGGTTGGCGACGATCTCGCCGAAGGGCCCGGACAGGCTGAAGCCCGGCAGGCCCTCTTTCTGTGCGCGTGGCAGGTGGGGAAACACCTGCTCGGCAAAGTTGTAGGCCTCTTCGAGATGAGGGTAACCGGACAGGATGAAGGTTTCGATGCCGAGGTCGGCGTATTCCTTCATGCGTGCGGCAATCGTCGGGCCGTCGCCGACCAGCGCGGTGCCGGCACCACCGCGCACCAGGCCGACCCCGGCCCACAGATTGGGGCTGACCTCGAGCTTGTCGCGCCGACCGCCGTGCAGCGCGGCCATGCGACGCTGCCCTTCGGAATCCATCTGCGCGAACTTCTTCTGCGCAGCGGCGATGGTGACGTCATCGAGATGGCGGATCAGGTCTTCCGCCGCCTGCCACGCCCGCTCCGTGGTTTCACGCGCGATCACGTGCAGGCGGATGCCGAAGCGCAGCGTGCGGCCGTGGGCGGCGGCGCGGCGGCGCATGTCGGCGATTTTCTCGGCCACCGCGGCCGGCGGTTCGCCCCATGTCAGGTAGACATCGACCTGTTCGGCCGCCAGTTCGTGCGCGGCGGGTGACGAGCCGCCGAACCACAGCGGCGGATGCGGGCGCTGAACGGTGGGGTAGAGCTGCTTGCCGCCCTTGACCGACAGGTGCTTGCCCTCGAAGTCGATGGCTTCGCCGGTGTGTGCGCTCGCCAGGATGCCGCGCCAGATGCGCAGGAACTCGTCGGTGATTTCGTAGCGCTCGTCGTGCGTATTGAAGATGCCGTCGCCGTCCAGCTCGGTCGGGTCGCCGCCGGTCACCACATTGATCAGCAGGCGGCCGCCGGACAGGCGGTCGAAGGTGGCGGCCATGCGTGCGGCGGCCGACGGCGCGGTCAGACCCGGGCGCAGCGCGACCAGGAATTTCAGGCGCTGGGTGAAGCCGATCAGCGCCGATGCGGTGACCCATGCGTCTTCGCAGGAGCGGCCGGTGGGCAGCAGCACGCCGTCGTAACCCAGCGTGTCGGCGGCGATCGCTACCTGCTTCATGTAGTCGAGGCTGACCTGGCGTCCGCCCTCGGCGGTGCCCAGATAGCGGCTGTCGCCGTGGGTGGGGATGAACCAGAACACATTCATGATGCGGACCTTCAGCGGGTGGCGAGTACCGAGGCCTGGCGGACCTCGATGCGTTTCGGAATCAGCTTCAGTTCGAAGAAGGTGTCGGCGAGCTTCTGCTGTTCGGCGAGGATGGCGTCGGTCACCGGCTTCGCGTTGAACTGGTAGCGTCGCAGTGCCAGTTCGACCACCTCGGGCGCCAGCCCCTGTTCCGGCGCGATGCGGGCGGCGGCCTCCTTGATGTTGGCCTTCAGCCAGACCGCATTGCTGTTGATCTCGTCGAACAGCGCGTCGAGCACCCTGCCGTTGGCTTTCGCATAGTCGCGGGCGGCGAGGTAGTAGAAGAAGTTGTTCACGACGCCGCTGCCGTCGGCCAGCACGCGGGCGCCGATCTGCTTCTCGGTGGCCGCGAGGAAGGGGTCCCAGATCGCCCACGCATCGACTGCGCCACGCTCGAATGCGGCACGGGCATCGGCCGGCGGCAGGAACACCACCTGGATGTCGGTGTATTTCAGACCGTGCTTTTCCAGCAGCTTCACCAGCAGGTAATGCACGTTCGAGCCCTTGTTCAGCGCGACGCGCTTGCCCTTCAGTTCGGCCACTGAACGGATCGTCGAATCCTTCGGCACGACGATGGCTTCGGCCTCCGGCGAGGCCGGGTCATAGCCCGCGTAGATGAAGTTGGCGCCGGCCGCCTGGGCGAAGATGGGCGGTGCCTCGCCGACCGCACCGATGTCGACCGCGCCGACATTGAGGCCTTCGAGCAGTTGCGGACCGGCCGGAAACTCGACCCATTTCACTTCGACGCCAAGCGGCGCAAGACGCTTCTCCAGCGAGCCCTGGGCCTTGAGCAGCGTGAGCAGGCTGGCCGATTTCTGGTAGCCGATGCGCAGTGTCTGCGCTGCCGCGGCGTGGGGGGCGACGAGGGCGGCCGATGCGGCGAGCACGCCGCCAATCAGCCAGGCGAGCGCCTTGCGGCGCGAAATGAAGGGCAGGGAGGAGAAGGAGGGCATCGATGGATTCCTTTGTGGGGTTCAGGAAGGGGCGGGCGGAGCGTCGGGTTCAGACGCTGCAGCGGACCTGATCGAAGGGCACCGGATCGACCGCGGGTTCAGGGCGGCGAGCCAGCAGTGCGCGATACTCGTAGATCAGCCGATCCGTCGCCTGAGCGAGCCGGTCGATGATTTCGGCCGACAGCACGTAATCCCCGGTGTCCGACTTGCCCACCGTGGCGTCGGTGGCATGCACACCGGGCAGCACCAGCGAAGGCGACATCGACTGCAGCACCGGGCGCAGCGCGTAATCGAGCGCCAGTGCGTGGTGCGGGCTGCCAGCGGTTGCCAGCGGCAGCACCACCTTGCCCTCGAGTCCGTTCTGCGGCAGCAGGTCGAGGAAGCTCTTGAGCAGTCCGCTGTAGGCCGCCTTGTAGACCGGTGTCGCAATGACGATGGCGGTGGCGCCGGCCACGCGATCGCTGGCGATCCGGATCTGCGGGTCGCCGAACTTCGCGTTAAGCAGCGCCTGGGCAGGCAGGTCGGTGAGCTTCAGGCGGCTGTTGTCGATGCCGCGGCGCTGGATTTCCGCCGCGACGAACCCCGACAACGCGGCCGAGCGCGAAGGCTCGACCGGGCTGCCCTGAATGAACAGGATGGACATTGCGGTTCCTGGCGGTGTTCAGCGCACGCTGATCTGGTCGAACACGCCGCCGTCGGCGAAGTGGGTCTTCTGCGCCTTGGTCCAGCCGCCGAACTCGTCGTCGATGGTGAACAGCTTCACCGGCGCGAAGGTCTTGGCGTACTTGGCGGCGACCTTCGGGTCGATCGGGCGGTAGTAGTTCTTCGCCGCGATTTCCTGACCTTCCGGGCTGTACAGGTATTCAAGATAGGCGGTCGCCACGGCGCGGGTGCCGCGCTTGTCCACCACCTTGTCGACCACGCTGACCGGCGGTTCGGCCAGGATGGACAGCGAGGGCGTGACGATCTCGAACTTGTCCGGACCCAGTTCCTTCACCGCCAGATAGGCTTCGTTCTCCCACGCGATCAGCACGTCACCGATGCCGCGCTCGACGAAGGTGGTGGTCGAGCCGCGTGCGCCGGAGTCGAGCACCTTCACGTTGGCGAACAGCTTCCTGACGAACTCCTTGGCGGTGGCGTCCGAGCCACCCGGCTGCTTCAGCGCGTAGGCCCAGGCGGCCAGATAGTTCCAGCGGGCGCCGCCCGAGGTCTTCGGGTTCGGCGTGATCACTTCGACGCCCGGCTTCACCAGGTCGCTCCAGTCCTTCAGACCTTTCGGGTTGCCCTTGCGCACCAGGAACACGATGGTCGAGGTGTAGGGTGAGGCGTTGTGCGGCAGGCGCTTCTGCCAGTCAGCCGGGATGAGCTTGCCGTTCTGGTGCAGCGCATCGACGTCGTAGGCCAGCGCCAGCGTCACCACGTCGGCTTCGAGGCCGTCGATGACTGAGCGCGCCTGCTTGCCGGAGCCGCCGTGCGACTGCTTGATGGTGACGTTGTCGCCGGTCTTCGCCTTCCAGTGCTTGGCGAAGGCGCTGTTGAAGTCCTGATAGAGCTCGCGCGTCGGGTCGTAGGACACGTTCAGCAGTGTGATGTCGGCGGCGAAGGAATTGGCGATCAGCGTGGTGCCGAGCAGCAGGCTGGCGGCGAGGGTGCGCAGGGTCGTTTTCATTTTGTGTGGCTCCGTGTTGGGAAACATGCGATGGAGCGCACTCTAGGCAGCGGGCCGCGCGAAGCGAACCAATTAAAACTGCGCTGCTTTGCAGCGGATTCGTGCAAAGCATTTGCAGCGGAGTGGGAAGCGAAAGCGCGAACACGCACGGGATTTTTCCGGCGTGGCAGTGGTCTGTGGCACGAAAGGATGCTGCCGATGACCGACCTCTTCACCCCTCTCGCGCGCGACGCGGCCGACCACGATTTCGAACCGACACTGCGGGCCGCGCTGGCGCGTATCGACGCCATCCGCCCGGGCGTCTATGCACGCACGCGCAATCACCTGGACGGCGCGGTGACGCGGCTGTCGCCCTATCTGACGCACGGCTTCGTCGATGTACCGCAGGTGGTCGAGCGGTTGTCGCAGCGCGTCGCACTGTCGGCGGACGACAAGATCGTGTTCGAACTGGCCTGGCGCGAGTACTTCCAACATCTCTGGCGCCACTGGGGCGAGGGCATCTTCGAACCGCGCCGGCAGCCGCCGGCCTCGGACTACGCCGCAGTGGTACCGGACGACGTGCGCGCGGCGCGCACCGGCGTGCCGGTGATCGACAGCGCTGTGCGCACCTTGTACGACACCGGCTATCTGCACAATCACGCACGCATGTGGCTGGCCAGCTACGTCGTGCACGTGCGCAAGACGCACTGGCGCGCCGGCGCCGACTGGATGTACCGCCACCTGCTCGACGGCGATCTGGCGTCGAACACGCTGTCCTGGCAGTGGGTGGCCGGCACGCTGACCGGCAAGCCCTATCTGTTCAACGCGGAGAACGTCGCCCGCTACGCGCCCGATCTGGCCAGCCCGGGTACGGTGATCGACGCCGGTTACGAGGTGCTCGACCGCATCGCACGGCAATCGCCGGACTGCGGCCCCGAGCCTGGGTACGCACCGGGCGTGGTCGAACCGGCGCCGGGTGTGGTGCCCGACCCGGATATCTGGGGCCTGCGCAACGACCGCCGCGAGTGCTGGATCATGCATCCGTGGGCGCTGGGCGCGCCGCCGCAGGGCCGGGTGATCGGCTGGCTGGAGCCGTCCTTCCACGCGCGCTTCCCGTGGAGCGAAAAGCGCTGGAGCTTCGTGCTCACCCGCATGCGTGCCGCCTGCGACGGCATCGTGGTCGGCGATGCGCGCGCGCTGCGCGAACGCCTGGGCGAGGTCAGGCTGTCGTCGATGCAGACGCTGAATCCGGGCTATGCCGAGGCGATGCGTGCCGCCGGCGTGCTGTGCGAGCCGGTTGCGCGGCAGTTCGACGACCCGTCGCAGCCGATGCCCTCATTCACGCGTTTCTGGCAGACCGTCGCGCCAAAGGCCGCGACTCCCCGGCCCTGGCACCTCTGAGGATTCCATGACATTGAACGTCGCCGCTCGCCATCCCGCCCGGCTGCTCGGGCTGGCCGGCCTGATTCCATTCGTCGGACTGACCGTCGCCATCCTCGCCCTGGATGCGCAGCGCGCGTCGCTTGCGCACGCCCAGCTCGCCTACGGCGCCACCATCGTCAGCTTCATCGGCGCGCTGCACTGGGGGCTGGCGATGCGCGACGCCGCGCTCGACGCGACGGCGCAGTGGCGCGCCCTCGGTTGGGGGGTGATGCCCTCGCTGGTCGCCTGGTGCGCCTTGCTGCTGCCGCTGCCGGCCGGACTGTGGGTGCTGGCGGCGACGGTGCCTGCCTGCTGGTGGATGGATGGGCGACTGTCGCGTCTGCTGTCGCTGGAGCCGTGGTTCATGCAGCTGCGCACGCTGCTCAGTGCCATCGTCACGGTCTGCCTGCTGCTGTCTGCGCTGGCAATGGCCTGACCATGCAGGTGGTCTGGTTCAAGCGCGACCTGCGCGTCGCCGACCACGCGCCGCTCTGTGCCGCGGCAGCGGCGGGGCCGGTACTGGCGCTCTACGCCTACGAGCCGCGACTGCTTGCCGAGCCAGACGTCGACGCGCGCCACGTCGGCTTCCTGAACGAGGCGCTGGACGATTTAGAGCGTCGGCTGCATGCGCTCGGCCTGCCGCTGCTGCGCCTGCACGGCGACATGCCGGCGCTGCTCGACCGGCTGCACGCGTCCGCGCGGATCGATGGACTGTGGAGCCATGAGGAGACCGGCAATCTGGCCAGCTTCGAGCGCGACCGCGCAGTTGCCGCCTGGTGTCGGCAGCACGGTGTGGCCTGGCGCGAACTGCCGAGCGGCGGCGTGGTGCGTCGGCTGAGCGACCGCGACACCTGGTCGGATCGCTGGATGCGCCGCATGACACCCGCGCCACTGCCGCCACCGCCGCGCGTCACGGCGGCACGCGTGCCGCTGGCCAGCCTGCAACGTGCGCTGACTGCGGCCGAGCTGGGCCTGCGCTCGACCGACATCGAAGCGCGCCAGCCGGCGGGCAGGGCGCATGCGCGGCAGATTCTGGACGACTTCCTCGCGCATCGCGTGACGCGCTACCGGCGCGGCATGTCCAGCCCGCTCAGCGGTGCGCACGACTGTTCGCGCCTGTCGCCGCATCTCGCCTTCGGCTCGCTGTCGCTGCGTGAGGTCGTGCATGCCGTGTGGCGCGAGCGCGCCCGTTGGCTCGCGCAGCCGCCGGGCGCGCACGCACAGGCGGTGCTCGCCGGCCTCAAATCGTTCGAGAGCCGCCTGCACTGGCACTGCCATTTCATCCAGAAGCTGGAGTCGGAACCGCAGATCGAACTGCGCGCGGTGCACCGCCTGTACGACGGTCTGCGCGAGGCAGACTTCTCGATCGAACGGCAGCGCGCCTGGTGCCGCGGCGAAACAGGCTATCCCTTCATCGACGCCTGCATGCGGGCGCTGAATGCGACCGGCTGGATCAACTTCCGCATGCGCGCGATGCTGGTCGCCTTCTCGTCCTACCAGCTGTGGAACCACTGGCGCGAACCCGGCCTGCATCTGGCGCGGATGTTCACCGACTTCGAACCGGGCATCCACTGGCCGCAGGTACAGATGCAGTCTGGCGTCACCGGCATCAACACGCTGCGCATCTACAACCCGGTGAAGCAGCAGCTGGACCAGGATCCGAAAGGCATTTTCGTGCGCCGCTGGCTGCCCGAACTGGCGCGCGTGCCGCTGTCGCTGCTGGCCGAGCCCTGGCTGATGAGTGTCGCGCAGCAGCGCGAAGCGGGATGCCTGATCGGACGTGATTACCCGGCGCCGGTGGTCGACCACATCGTCGCCGCGCGCCATGCGCGCGACGCCGTGTGGGCGGTCAGGAAGAAGCCTGAGGCGGCGGCCGAGGCACGACGCGTGCTGGTGCAGCACGGCAGTCGCAACCCGGACAGGGAAGGCCGTCGACGCCCTGGGCGCAAGGTGAAGACGAAGGCGGACGACGGCGGCCAGATGGGTTTCGGCTTCTGACCCCTGACCCCTGACCCCTGACCCCTCTAGTCCCCGAGAGCCTGCACCAGATCCGCGATCAGGTCATCGGCGTCCTCGATGCCGATCGACAGGCGCAGCATCGAATCGGGTATGCCGCGCCGCGCGCGTTCTTCCGGCGCGATGCCGTGGTGGGTGGTGGTGCAGGGCTGCGTGACCAGGCTTTCGACGCCGCCCAGACTGGGCGCCAGCTTGATCAGGCGCAGCCGGTCGGCGACGCGGGTGGCGTCGGCGCCGTCGCCGCGCACGACGATGCTCAGCATGCCGCCGAAGCCATCCATCTGCGCCTTGGCCAGCGCGTGGCCCGGTGCGTCCGGCAGTCCCGGGTAATGCACGCGCGCGATCTTCGGGTGGCGCGCCATCGCCTCGGCCACCACCTGCGCGTTGGCATTGTGCTGACGCACGCGCACGACCAGCGTGCGCAGGCTGCGCGACAGCAGCGCGGCGGTTTCCGGCGACGGCACCGTGCCAAGGTTCTTGCGCCAGGCCTGGATCGGTTCGAGCAGGTCTTTGCTGGCCATCAAAGCACCGGCAGTCAGATCGCTGTGACCGCCCAGATACTTGGTCGCGCTGTGCATGACGATGTCGGCGCCCAGTTCGAGCGGGCGCTGGTTCACTGGCGAGGCGAAGGTGTTGTCGATGGCCACAAGTGCGCCGTGCGCGTGCGCTCTGGCGGCAAGCGCACGGATGTCGACGATGTCCAGCGTCGGGTTGGTCGGCGTTTCGAAGAACACCAGCTTCACACCGTCAGCCAGTAGCGCATCCAGCCTGTCGTGCTCGTTGCCGAGGATGCAGTGCGTGCGCAGGCCGAGGCCCGGCAGTTGCTGTTCCAGCAGTTCCAGCGTGCCGCCGTAGGCGTCGCCGAAGCAGACGATGCCGTTGCGTCCGTGCGTCAGGAAGAGCGCGCTCAGCGCCGCCATGCCGGACGAGAACACCCAGGCCGCCTCGGCCGACTCCAGACCGGCAAGCGTTTCCTCGACCGCCTGTATCGTCGGATTCAGACCGTAGCGCGTGTACAGCCCGCCACGCCTGCGGCCGTCGATCACCTCAAGCAGATCGGCGGTCGAATCGAAACCGAAAGTGGTGGTGTTGTAGATCGGCGGGTAGGGGCTGCCGTAGGCGTCACCGGCGGTGTGACCATGGATCGCACGGGTGGCAAGGCGTGTGTTCTTGTTGCTGGACATGGGCGGCCTTCCTTGCGGGATGAGACCGCAAGAATACGCCGCCCGCGTTGCCGGTGTCGCCGGATCAGCGCGGGTGGCTGATCCGGTCTTCCGCTGCGGAGACGAGTGCTGCGAATTCACACAAGCTGTTCATCATGAATCCGCTTTCCGATAGGTCAGTAGGCAGCCGGCGACTTCGCGACCGTCTGCTCCGCGGGTGCCTTCTCGTCGCGGCGGTCGATGGTGACCGATTCGCCCATGCGGACCGGCAGGTCGTTCGGATAGTTGTAACCGGTGCCCTTGTTGTGATCGATGATGGCGCCGATGCCACCGCCGAAAATGATGTTGCCCCACATGCTGCCGGCCGAACGCGAGATCGCGCGCAGGAAACCGTCGCTCATGCCGTCCTTCTTGCATTCGACGTTGAGGTCCTCGGCCGAGCGGCGGATCATGACATTGCCGGGGGCGGTTGCAGTCCAGCTGCCCTTGTCGTTCTTCAGCGTGCACTTGGTTTCGGGAACCGCATCGCCGTCCTGCGTGCGTGCGCTGAGGGTGACGGTCTGCATTTCGCTGGACGTGATCGTCGAGCAGCCGCCGAACAGCGAGGCGCTCAGGAGCAGAAAGGGAAGGGTGGTCTTCAAGGGTGGGTCCTCATGATGAAGTGCCCCGCCGGTTGTGATGTACTACTTTAGTTATATGCAAAAAGAATTGAATTTCGCGGGGCGCGCGGACTATAAGCGGTGAATCGCTTCGTCATTGCTCAATGACAAAAATTTACGATTCCCGGGACTGCAACCTTGCGCCGCCGAGCTCGGTCGGCGAATCTGAGAACGGGGCGTTTTCAGCCCAGGCAGAAGAACTCGACCACGTCGCTCGCCGCGCTGCGTGGTGAGCCGAAGGCGAGCCAGCCGTGGCCGTCGATGACGACCTCCTCGCGGGTGAGCGCGAATTCGTGGCGTCCTTCGATGGTGACGAAGGTGCCGTTGCTGGAGCGGTCGGTCAGCACGAAGCGGTCGCGTCGGAATTCGAGGTCGCAGTGCTGGCGTGAGGCGCGGGCGTCCTTGACCAGGATGTCGACGCCGGCGTCGCGGCCCATGCGCAGCCGCGGATGTTCGGCGCCGAGCAGCCAGACGCGGCCGCCGTGATAGACGCGCATTTCCAGCTTGCCGCTGCTGAAGTTCAGTCCGCCGACATGGGTGACGTGCTCTGAGTGCTCGCAGCGCAGTTCGCACATTTCGACCGAACGCGCGACACCCTTGACGACGCGTGGCGGCATTGGCCGCACCATGTGCTGGAAGTGCTCGCTGAGGCGCACCGCGGCTTCGGTCGACACGATTGCGCGGCCATGGCTGCCCAGTTCCGACAGACGGGCGGCGATGTTCACCGATTCGCCGTAGATGTCGTCGCCGGTTTCGATGACCGGGCCGAAGTGGAAGCCGGTGCGCACGCCGAGCGAAAAGTGCGTGGCCAGCGGCAGGCCGCTGATGTCGCGGTGGATGGCCAGCGCGGTGTCGGCGGCGTGGTCGCAGGCGCGGAAGGTGGCGAGCAGGCCGTCGCCGGTCATCTTGATCACGCGGCCCGAACTGCCGATGACCGAGTCGCGCATGGTGCGCAGGCAGCGGTCGATCAGCGCGAAGGCGGCGGTGTCGCCCATGCGCTCATAGAGCTGGGTGCTGCCCACCAGATCGGCGAACAGCACGGCGCATTCCTTCGATACGGGCGGTACGCGGGCCATGATTCCTTATGCGAAGAAGCGGCTGCGCACGTCGTCGGGCAGGACGACGCCGGTGGCGTGTGCGCGGGCGAGCAGTTCCCAATAGTAGCGATAGGAGGCGCGGTCGTGCAGCGTGTCGTGGTGCCGGGTCGGCCCCCAGCTCGCGTCCTGCGCACCGCAGAGGATGGCGATCGCGTCCTCGACCTCGCTGAAGTCGGGCCGCATCTCCTCGACGATGGGCAGGATCTGGTTCGGGTGGATGCTCCACATGCGCATGAAACCGAACTGGCGGCGTGCGAGGCGGGCGTCGTTGCGGATGAAGTCGACGTCGCGGATTTCGGTGGTGACGTTGTGCGTCGGCACCACGCCGCAGCCGTGCGCCGCGGCGGCGATTTCGCACTTGGTGCGCACGATGATGGGGTGTTCGAACTGGGTCGGGCTCTTCATCGCGTCGCCCGGCAGCGCGCCGTGGTGGGCGCTGACGAAGTCCATCAGGCCGAGGTCGATCGATTCCACGCGTTCCATCGCGGCGATGTTCCACACCTCGCGCAGCGCGCCGTGGCTTTCGATCAGCACGTGCACCGGAATGCTGCGCTTCAGGCCGGCCATCGTTTCGCAGGTGCGCAGCCAGTCGAGCTGCACGCGCACGTCGTCGGCCGAGCGCGCCTTGGGCAGCGTGATGAAGGCAAGCTTGTCGCCGGCTTCGCCGACGATGACGTCCATGTCGGCCTTCCAGTGTGCATGCGTCACGTCGTGGATGCGTACGCCGACGCGGTTGAAACGGTTGTCCTCACCGGCGATCACGGACGCGCACAGCTTGCGGTGTTCGACCTCGTTGCCGGCGGCCGCGCCGTCCTCGCAATCGCAGGTGACGTCGAAGATGGGACCCAGTTCGGCCTGCAGCGCGAGCGCCTTACGCATCAGCTTTTCGGAGCCGGCGTAGTGGTCGACGGCGGGCAGGATGGGAAAGGGCTTGTCGCCCTTGTAAAGCACCTCGCGCGGATGGACGGCAGCATTCATGCGGACAACTCCGGCATAAAAAAAGCGGCCACGTTACCGGGCCGCTTCTTTCGATTCAAGCCTGTACGCCCCCGGATCGACCCGGCAGAGCGGGGTGATCCGGAACGGGCGCACATGACCGGCAGATCAGAGCAGGTCGGCGACGCCGGCGCGCTCCTCTTCCAGTTCGGCCAGCGTCTTGGCGACGTAAGGCTTGGAGAACTCGTCGATCTCCAGACCCTTGACGATGGTGTATTCGCCGTTGGCGCAGATGCAGGGGAAGCCGAACACCAGGCCTTCCGGGATGCCGTAGGAACCGTCGGACGGCACGCCCATGGTGACCCAGTCACCGTTCGAGCCGAGGTGCCAGTCGCGCATGTGGTCGATCGCGGCGTTGGCGGCCGAGGCGGCCGACGACAGGCCACGGGCCTCGATGATGGCGGCGCCGCGCTTGCCTACGGTCGGCAGGAAGGTCTTGGCGTTCCACTCCTGATCGTTCACCAGCTGGGCGACGCTGTCGCCATTCGAGGTGGCGAAGCGGTAGTCGGCGTACATCGTCGGGCTGTGGTTGCCCCACACGGTCATCGTCTTGAACGACGACACCGGGCGGCCGATCTTGGCCGACAGCTGCGACAGCGCGCGGTTGTGGTCCAGACGCAGCATGGCGGTGAAGTTCTTCGCCGGCACGCGGCCACCGGCCTTGGCGGCGGTCTTCATCGCGATGTAGGCGTTGGTGTTGCAGGGGTTGCCGACCACCAGGATCTTGCAGTTCGGCGATGCGTTCTGGCCGATGGCCGCGCCCTGCACGGTGAAGATCTTGGCGTTTTCGGTCAGCAGATCCTTGCGCTCCATGCCGGGGCCGCGCGGGCGGGCACCGACCAGCAGCGCGAAGTCGGCGTCCTTGAACGCGACATTCGGGTCGTCGGTGGCGATCATGCCGGCGAGCAGCGGGAAGGCGCAGTCGTCCAGTTCCATCATCACACCGGTCAGCGCCTTCTGGGCCTGCGGCAGGTCGAGCAGTTGAAGAATGACCGGCTGGTCCTTGCCGAGCATTTCACCGCTGGCGATACGGAACAGCAGGGCGTAGCCGATTTGACCGGCAGCGCCGGTCACCGCGACGCGAAGGGGCGTCTTTGACATGGTGGTCTCCTGTCTGAGGATGGGACGGGGCGTTATCAGTGCGTTGTGCGCGGGCCGAATTATGGTCGACCCGCGGCGGTTTTGACACACAGCACAAAAATCGGCGTTCGCAACCGGGGCTGGCCGGCTGGAAAGTGCGTTTTTGCACGGCATCAATTTATATCATATATAAGACATCAGACACGATGTAGACGTGACAGGATTTCTGTGCTGAAATTGTTGCATGGCACAGGAATCCCCCACCTTCAGCCCGCTGTATCGACAGATACGCGGCTTGCTCACGCAGGCATTGCAGAGTGGCGAATGGCGTCCGGGTGAGGCGATCCCGAGCGAAACCGAACTCGCCCAGCGCTTCAACGTGAGTCAGGGGACGGTGCGCAAGGCCATCGACGAGATGGCGGCGGACAACCTGCTGGTGCGCAAACAGGGTAAGGGTACCTTTGTTGCGACGCATCACGATCCCCGCGCATTCTTCCGTTTTCTCCGTCTCGCGCCGATCAACGGCACGATAGAAACCTCGCAGAGCGTGCCGCTCGAATGCTGGCGCGCGCGCGCCGGCCAGGAAGTGGCCCGCACGCTGGACGTCGAGGTCGGCTCGCAGATCATCATCGTGCGCCGTCTGCTGAAGTTCGCCGGCAAGCCGGTCGTGATCGACGAAATCTATCTGCGCGGCGACCTGTTTCCGGGGCTCAACCTCGATGTGCTCAAGGAACAGCAGGGTTCGCTCTATTCCTTCTTCGAAACCCGTTTCGGCGTGCGCATGGTGCGCGCCGAAGAGCGTCTGCGCGCGGTCGCGGCCGACCGCCAGAGTGCGGATTACCTCGAAGTGCAGGAAGGCAGCCCTTTGCTGTCGGTCGAGCGCGTTGCCTATACCTATGACGACAAGCCGGTCGAGTGGCGCCGCGGACTGTGTTCGACGGCGGACCACTATTACCTGAACAACCTGAATTGACGGAGCCGGCGACGACCGGCATGTGACACGACTTTTTCCAGGAGAGCGAGCCAGATGGCCAATACAGCCAGCAAGACCAGACCGAAGCACCTCCAGCTGACGGCGATACGCCTGCCGTTGCCGGGCATCGTGTCCATCCTCCACCGCATCAGCGGTGCCGGCCTTTTCCTCTGTCTGCCGCTGCTGCTGTGGCTGTTCGACGCCAGCCTGGGTTCGCCGGACACCTTCGAGTCGTTCAGCGCGGTGGTCGGTCATCCGCTGGCCAAGCTTCTGCTTCTCGGCCTGATGTGGGCCTACCTGCATCACTTCTGTGCCGGCGTCCGCTTCCTGCTGCTGGACATGCACAAGGGCCTCGAACTCGCCACCGCGCGCAAGAGCTCGGTCGCCGTGCTGGTCGTGAGCCTGACGCTTACCGTGATCCTGGGGGTGAAACTGTGGTGAATCGTGTCGTTGTCGGTGCCCACTACGGGCTGAAGGACTGGCTGGGTCAGCGCATCACGGCCGTCGTGATGGCGGTCTACACGCTCATCTTCGCGGTCGGCGTGCTGTCGATGGGCGAATTGAACTACGAGAACTGGCACGGTCTGTTCGCAGGTGGGTTCATGCGCTTCGCGACCTTCCTGTTCTTCGCGTCGCTGATGTACCACGCCTGGGTGGGCGTGCGCGACATCTATATGGACTACATCAAGCCCACCGGCGTGCGCGTCGTGCTGCATGCGGTGACCTTGCTTGCCCTGATCGGTTATCTGGGCTGGGCAGCCCAAGTTCTCTGGAGACTGTAAGTGAGCGTACCTGTCCGCAAGTTTGATGCAGTCATCGTCGGCGCCGGTGGCGCCGGTCTGCGCGCCGCCATCCAGCTGTCCGAAGCCGGCCTGCGCACCGCAGTGATTTCCAAGGTGTTCCCGACCCGTTCGCACACCGTTGCGGCGCAGGGCGGTGTGGCCGCCTCGCTCGGCAACTCCGAGGAAGATCACTGGCACTGGCACATGTACGACACGGTCAAGGGTTCCGACTGGCTCGGCGACCAGGACGCGATCGAATTCATGTGCCGCAAGGCCAACGAGGTGGTGATCGAGCTCGAACACTACGGCATGCCTTTCGATCGTCTGGACAGCGGCAAGATCTATCAGCGCCCGTTCGGCGGCCACATGTCGAATTTCGGCGAAAAGCCGGTCCGTCGCTCCTGTGCCGCCGCTGACCGTACCGGTCACGCGATGCTGCACGCGATGTACCAGCGCAACGTCAAGGCCAACACCCAGTTCTTCATTGAATGGATGGCGCTGGACCTGATCCGCGACGAAGAGGGCGACGTGGTCGGCGTGACCGCGATGGAAATGGAAACGGGCGAAGTGTTCGTGTTCCACGCCAAGGCCGTGCTGTTCGCGACCGGCGGTGCCGGCCGCATCTATTACAGCTCGACCAACGCCTTCATCAACACGGGTGACGGCGTGGGCATGGCGGCGCGTGCCGGCATTCCGCTGGAAGACATGGAGTTCTGGCAGTTCCACCCGACCGGCGTGGCCGGTGCTGGCGTGCTGATCACCGAAGGCGTGCGCGGCGAAGGCGGCATCCTGCGCAACGCCTCGGGCGAGCGTTTCATGGAACGCTATGCGCCGAACGCCAAGGACCTGGCGTCGCGCGACGTGGTATCGCGCGCCATGGTGACCGAAATCAACGAAGGTCGCGGCTGCGGTCCGAACAAGGACCACGTGATGCTGGACATCACCCACCTCGACCCGGCCACCATCATGAAGCGCCTGCCGGGCATCCGCGAGATCGGCATCCAGTTCGCCGGTGTCGACGCGATCAAGGAACCGCTGCCGGTGGTGCCGACCTGCCATTACCAGATGGGCGGCATCCCGACCAATTACAACGGTGAAGTCGTGGTGCCGAAGGACGGCAATCCGAGCACGCCGGTCAAGGGCTTCTACGCTGCCGGCGAATGTGCCTGTGCATCGGTGCATGGCGCCAACCGCCTGGGCACCAACTCGCTGCTCGACCTGCTGGTGTTCGGCAAGTCGGCCGGCGAGTCGATGGTCGAGTACATCAAGGCGCAGCCGGCTGCACACAAGCCGCTGCCGGCCAACGCTGCCGACTACTCGCTGTCGCGCATCAACCGTCTGGACAACCAGAAGGATGGTGCGGCGGTCGGTGCCACCCGTCTGGCCATGCAGCGCACGATGCAGGCGCACTGCGGCGTGTTCCGCTTCAAGGACATGCTGGCCGAAGGCGTGAGCAAGATTCTCGACATCGAGAAGATGGCTGCCACGACCGAGATCAAGGACAAGTCCAAGGTGTTCAACACCGCCCGCCTGGAGGCGCTGGAACTGGACAACCTGATCGAGGTGGCCAAGGCGACCATCGTGTCCGCCAACGCGCGCACCGAATCGCGCGGCGCTCATGTGCGCGACGACGCGACCGACACCCCGGAACGTCCGGACGGCCGCGACGACGTGAACTGGCTCAAGCACACGCTGTGGCACCGCGAGGGCAACAAGCTCGAGTACAAGCCGGTGAACATGAAGCCGCTCACGGTTGACACCATCGCGCTGAAGAAGCGCGCCTACTGAGGATCACAGCATGACTGCCCGTACTGTCGAATTCAGTATCTACCGCTTCGACCCGGACCGCGACGAAAAGCCCTACATGCAGTCGATTTCCATCGATCTCGACGGCACCGAACGCAAGCTGCTCGACGCGCTGGTCAAGCTGAAGGACAAGGACGACTCGCTGTCCTTCCGCCGCTCCTGCCGCGAAGGCGTGTGCGGTTCGGACGCGATGAACATCAATGGCAAGAACGGTCTGGCCTGTCTGACCGACATGAAGGACCTGCAGTCGCCGGTGGTGCTGCGTCCGCTGCCCGGCCTGCCGGTCGTGCGCGACCTCATCGTCGACATGACCCAGTTCTTCAAGCAGTACCACTCGATCAAGCCTTACCTGATCAACGAGGAACATCCGCCCGAGCGCGAGCGCCTGCAGTCGCCGGAAGACCGCGAGGAACTGAACGGCCTGTACGAGTGCATTCTCTGTGCGTGCTGCTCGACCTCCTGCCCGTCGTTCTGGTGGAACCCGGACAAGTTCGTCGGCCCGGCCGGTCTGCTGGCCGCCTACCGTTTCATCGCCGATACGCGCGATCAGGCCACCAGCGAACGTCTGGACAACCTGGAAGACCCGTATCGCCTGTTCCGCTGCCACACCATCATGAACTGCGTCGATGTCTGCCCGAAGGGTCTGAACCCGACGCGCGCCATCGGCAAGATCAAGGACATGATGGTCCGCAGGGCAGTCTGATCATGGACGACGCGGCCAACGACCAGCAGGTCAATATGGGACGTCTGCGCTGGCATTGCCGGCGCGGGCTGCTCGAGCTCGATCTGGTCCTGCAGCGCGTCGTCGAGGGAGGGTTGCTGGAGGAGTTGAGTGAACAACAGAGGGCAGAGCTGTTCGAACTGCTCCATTACGACGACATCACCTTGTTGGCGATTGTCAGCGGGCGCGAAGAATGTGAGGAGCCGCGCCTGAAGGGGATGGTCGATCTGCTGCGCGCAGTCTGACGCGCACTGGTTTCGGCCCGGGCTTTTTTGAGGAAGTGAAGAGGTTAGACATGACAAATCAACGCACCGCCACGCTGACCATCGATGGACAGACCACCGAATTCCCGATCATGAGCGGGACGGTTGGCCCTGACGTGGTTGATATCCGTACGATGTACGGCAAGACCGGCATGTTCACGTACGACACCGGTTACCTCTCCACCGCCAGCTGCAAGTCGTCGATCACCTACATCGATGGCGACAAGGGTGAGCTGTGGTATCGCGGTTACCCGATCGAGCAACTCGCCGAGCACTGCGACTTCCTCGATGTGTGCTACCTGCTGAAGAACAGCGAACTGCCGACCGCCGCCGAAAAGGCCGACTATGTGGGCCAGATCAAGCGCCACACGCTGGTGCACGAACAGCTGGCCCGCTTCTACGCCGGTTTCCGTCGCGACGCCCACCCGATGGCCATCATGGCCGGTGTGGTTGGTGCGCTGTCCGCCTTCTACCACGACGGCATGGACATTTCGGACCAGGCTCATCGCGACATCTCGATCAATCGTCTGATCGCCAAGATGCCGACCATCACGGCCATGGCCTACAAGTACTCGATCGGCCAGCCCTTCATGTACCCGCGCAATGACCTGAGCTATGCCGGCAACTTCATGTACATGATGTTCGGCACGCCGTGCGAGGAGTACAAGCCGAACCCGGTGCTGGAAAAGGCGCTCGACCGCATCCTGACGCTGCACGCCGACCACGAACAGAACGCCTCGACCTCGACCGTCCGTCTGGCCGGTTCGTCGGGCGCCAACCCGTACGCCGTCATCGCCGCCGGCATCGCCTGCCTGTGGGGTCCGGCGCACGGTGGCGCGAACGAGGCCTGCCT